>NZ_JAJTDH010000142.1:0-26521 GCF_021300285.1 Microcystis sp. 49638_E5
CTCTCGGGGTTTAGGTCTCTAATCAATCTCATTGTATTTTCCTGCTGCTTCGTTTTTTTATGTATTATACTTCTTAATTTTTTATTTGGGTAATTAATTTTGCATGACTACTTAAGACTCGCTTCCACAATTAAACTGGCTAATTCTAAAGATTCTCGCAAAGCCGCCGCGAGGAGGGGTTGTAGGGTGCTTTCCACTGGTTCATCAGGGAGGACAAAATCCGCTGGCAATTTCTCCCAGGTAATGGGGGGTAAAGTATCAGAGATGCGAGGTGCTAATGGGATTGTCATTTAGGCTCTCGTGTGATGGTGGTTATGGCGGTTTAGCTTGTGGCAGGATAGCACACAATTTGTAACCGTTCAGGGGGGGGTATGTCAAGCCGCCAGTGGCATTGACTAGGTTAAACCCACCTTATTTGGTAATTACTGGAAAAACTAGGGTTATCATTGTAGCACGGTGTTATGATTGAGCGGTGACAAATCGAGCCAGATTGCCACCGGAAAATCTTTTAATACAGTTATCCCTTGACTATTTGATTAATGATGAACAACCAACAAAATGGGGCTTTAAAAACCCAAAGTCAAGCAAATCTGCCAGTTTTTGCCCAACCGGCTTTTATCCCCTCCCCGACGCAAGAAGAAGAGGAACTGAACCTGCGTCAAGTCCTTTCTGTCATCAAGCATCGCTGGTGGGTAATCGCTGGCATCACCCTAGGGGTGACGGGTGCGATTGCTGCTTATACTTTCTTAAAAACCCCTATCTATCAAGGTAAATTCCTGCTGCTCATCGGTCAACCCATCGAGGAAAATAAAAGTTCTTCCAGACTGGCAGCCCAAGATATCCTACCTCAGTTAGGTGGTGAAGACATCGATTATGATACCCAAATCGCCGTTTTAACCAGTCCTCAACTTCTTAACCCCATCCTTAGTAAAATAACCCCTAAGTATCCCGACTTTACCTACAGTGATTTAATTAGTAAAACTGGCAAATCTGATCTCGAAATTAGTCAATTAAAAGAGACGAAAGTTTTAGAAATTTCCTATCGAGATGCGGAACCGGAAAAAATCAAGCTGGTTTTAGATAATTTAGCCCGTCATTACCTAAAATATAGTTCTCAGGAACGCAAGACCGAAATTAATCAAGGTTTGGATTTTGTTAACGCTCAATTGCCGGTGCTGCGGGAACGAGTTAATTCTCTACAAAAACAAATGCAGCAATTCCGGCAGCAATACAATTTCCTGGATCCCGATAAAGAGGCGACTCGTTTATCACAACAGTTAACCACTACTGAACAAGATTATCGGGCAGCCCAAGTTGCCCTTAACGAAATTAACTCTCGCTATCAAGCTTTACAGCAACAGGTGGGATTGGCCCCTAATCAAGCAATTATCGCTACTTATCTCAGTGAATCTCCCGGTTATCAAGATTTGCTCAAGCAGCTGCAGGAAGTAGAAGTGGAATTGGCCAAACAATCGGCAGTTTTCGCGAAAGATAGCCCGATAATCGCCACCCTAGAGGAAAAACGCGCTAATTTGCTGCCCCTACTGCAAAACGAGGCCCAGAGAACCCTAGGGGAAAAACTGCCCCAGACAGTGGGTAATTCCCCGGCTTTGGTATCTCAGAGCGCTTTGCGAGTAGAATTAACCCAACAATTGGTGGAAGCCGCTAACAGTCGCCAAACCCTAGAAATTAAGGTAGAATCCCTTGCCCAAGCCCTCGAACAACAGAAAGCCTCGGTCAAAAATCTTGCGGTTTTAGCCCGTCGCTATACGGATTTGCAGCGAGAGTTGGAAATCGCCACCACCAGCCTTAACCGTTTTCTGGATCAACAGCAAAAATTACAGCTACAGGTGGCACAACAAGTGGTGCCTTGGCAACTAATTTCCCCACCAGAGGTAGGGGAGGACTTCGTTTCTCCTAAACCTGTGCGAAATCTGGCTTTAGGGCTTATCGGTGGCCTTTTATTAGGACTGGGGGTGGCCTTTTTAGCCGAAAGATTAGACCCCGTTCATCATAGTGCAGATGAACTAAAAGAAGATACTAAACTACCCCTTTTAGGCGCAATTCCCTGGCAAAAAGACATCGGTAAGATCGAAAAAGTGATCACCGCCGCCCTACCCCAGTTAACAGTTGGCGATCGCAAAATTACTATCCCTAATACTAGCCCGAAATCAGCCAACGAAAACCCCTACTACTATAATTTCTCCCCCTTCTCGGAAGCTTTCCACACTCTTAACACCAATATTCGCCTCCTCGGTTCCGATTCCCCCCTCAAGTCCCTCGTGATTAGTTCTGTATCACCGGGAGATGGTAAAACCACCATATCAATAAATATCGCTAAGGCTGCCGCTAGTATGGGAAAAAGAGTCTTACTGGTGGATGCCGACCTGCGACGACCCCAAATTCACCTGCGACTTAATCTCGATAACGACCACGGACTCAGTAATGTCCTCGCCGAGGGTCTCGATTGGAACGAGGCAATTCAATCCCTACCCCGCTACGAGAATTTATCGATTCTTACCGCCGGTTCAATTCCCCCAGATCCAACCCGCTTGCTTTCTTCCCAGAGAATGCAGGAGATGATCTCGCAATTACAGCAAGACGACGTTTTCGATCTAATTATCTACGATCTACCACCGATCGCCGCTTTTGCCGATGGGAAAATTCTCGCCGCCATGGCCACTGGCCTAATTCTCGTCACTAAACTGGGCAAAACTGATCGCTTTGCGCTCAAAAATCTACTCGAAGATCTGAGATTATCCAACATTTCCGTGTTAGGTTTAGTGGCTAATAATGTTAGTCGGAAAGACCATAATTATGATTACTATGGCCATTACTACGGGAAAAGATAATTAAATTCAAGATAGATTTTGGCTTCGATCCCCCCCTAATCCCCCCTTAATAAGGGGGGTGCCGATCCCCCCTTAATCCCCCCTTAATAAGGGGGGTGCCGATCCCCCCTTAATCCCCCCTTAATAAGGGGGGTGCCGATCCCCCCTTATTCCCCCCTTAATAATGGGGGTGTCTGATGGTTTTTAACACCTAACTACTTAAATGCGGGTTTTAATCTGGTATCGCAATGATCTGCGGATTCACGATCACGAGGCAATTTATCGAGCCATTCAAGAACAATTAGAGATAATTCCCTTTTATTGTTTTGATGAGCGTCAATTTGGTCTTACTTCCTACGGGTTCCCAAAAACTGGCAAGTTCCGAGCTAAATTTTTATTAGAAAGCGTAGCAGATTTGCGACAATCTCTGGAAAATTTAGGCGGTAATTTAATTATCCGACGGGGAAAACCAGAAGAACTTATCCCGCAATTAGTTCAAGAATTGCAGATAGCCAAGGTTTATTATCATCAAGAGGTAACAGCAGAGGAATTAGCGGTAGAAAAAGCGGTAAATCAGGCTTTATCTGGGTTTCCCGTGCAGATAAAAACTTTTTGGACAGCCACTTTATACCATCCTGATGATTTACCTTTTACCCTTAATCAACTGCCGGAATTATTTACTAATTTTCGTAAACAAGTAGAACGTCATTGGGAAATAAGAACAACTTATCCCACGCCGAAAAAGTTGACAAAATTACCTAAAATAGATTTTGGAAACCTTCCTAGTTTAAACGATTTAGGCTTAACAGAACTAATTCTAGACTGGCGAGGTGTTTTGTCGTTTCAAGGGGGTGAAATGGCAGGAAAATCACGGGTTAAGGAATATATTTGGGATAGTGATTCCTTAAAAACCTATAAAGAAACCCGCAATGAAATGTTAGGGACTAATTATTCCTCAAAATTCTCAGCTTGGTTAAGTTTTGGCTGTCTTTCCCCCCGTTATATCTATGAGGAAGTACAAAAATATGAGCAAACAAGAGTAAAAAATGACTCTACCTATTGGCTTATTTTTGAATTATTATGGCGAGATTTTTTCCGATTTATTTGCAGTAAACACGGTAATAAAATCTTCTATAAATCTGGTTTGCAAGAACTTTATTTACCTTGGCTAGAAGATTGGGAAAGATTTAATCTCTGGTGTGAGGGAAAAACCGGTTATCCCCTTGTAGATGCTAATATGAGAGAATTAGCCGCTACAGGATTTATGTCAAATCGTGGCCGGCAAAATGTCGCTAGTTTTCTGACCAAAAATCTCGGTATTGATTGGTCTATGGGAGCAGAATGGTTCGAGTCATTATTAGTTGATTACGATGTCTGTAGTAATTGGGGTAATTGGAATTACACTGCTGGTGTCGGCAATGATGCACGAGGATTTCGTTATTTTAATATCCCTAAACAGTCGAGAGATTATGATCCCAAAGGTGATTATTTACGTCACTGGTTGCCGGAATTAGCCCTAATAAAAGGCGATAAAATTCACGAACCTTACAAATTATCTCCAGAGGAACAAAAGCGTTATGGGGTGATTTTAGGGGTTAATTATCCTCGTGCCATTGTCGATTTTTTTCAATCGATCAAACACAACGAAAAAATTTATCTTCAGCATTTCAGTAATCAGTAATCAGTAAACAGTAATCAGTGAAAACACAGTAGGAAACTAGCATTTGATGAGGCTCACTTAATCCATACTGCACACTTAAAACTCAAATCTGATAACTGATAACTGATAACTGATAACTGATTAAGACATTTCTAACATTCTTTGAATCGGCAACAGTGCCTTAACTCTTAAATCTTCAGAAATAGTAATTTCTGGAGTTTTATCTCGCATACAGAGATACAATTTTTCGAGAGTGTTCAGTCTCATGTAGGGACACTCATTACAAGCACAGTTATTTAAAGCTGGTGCGGGTATAAATACTTTCTCTGGGGCGGATTTTTGCATCTGGTGAATAATCCCCGGTTCTGTGGCGACAATAAAGGTTTTTTCAGAACTTTTCAGAGAATAATTTAATAGTGCCGTCGTGGAACCAATATAATCGGCATGGCGTAAAACCGATGTTTCACACTCAGGATGGGCGATAATTTTTGCTTCTGGATGGGCAACTTTTAATTCTATTATCTTGCGTTCGGAAAAAGTTTCATGGACAATACAACTACCCTGCCAGAGAACTAAATCTCTACCAGTTTGCTGACTGACGTAACGGCCTAAATTGCGATCAGGAGCGAAGATAATCGGTTGATGGGCAGGGATTTGGTTAACTATTTTGACTGCGTTGGAACTGGTGCAGATAATATCACTCATGGCTTTAATTTCTGCACTGCAATTGATATAGGAAATCACGATATGATCGGGATATTGGGCTTTGAAACGAGCAAAATCTTGAGGATGACAACTATCAGCTAAAGAACATCCCGCATCTAAATCCGGCAGCAATACCAACTTATCTGGGTTTAAGATTTTAGCTGTTTCTGCCATGAAGTGAACCCCCGCAAATACGATCACATCTGCTGGCGTTCGGGCAGCCTGTTGGGATAAACCGAGAGAATCACCAATATAATCAGCTATATCCTGTATGTCAGAATTTTGATAGTAGTGAGCCAGAATAACGGCGTTTAATTCCCGTTTAAGCTCTTTAATTGCTGTAAATAGGTCATCAGGTAAGCTCGATCGATTTGCGGGTTGAACAGTTGTGAACACGGCGGCATTTATGGTTGTTTTTACCAAATACTAAACAGTCCTCTATATCATAGCAAATTTTTCTGAAGAGAGACCCCAAACAAAAAAAAGCTTGATGGAACAGCGATCAAACGACTGACAACCAAACCCCGATAATACCATTTTTCAAAAAGTAGGACTTACTTTTTGGAAAATGGTATCAGAGTTTATTGCTTTTGCACTGTCCCCCCTATCCTATCGAGAGATTCTTGGTCAAGGGTAAACCCTATTTTAGGGGTAATCACAATATCAGCTAAGAAAATTTCAGGCTTATTCCTATCAAATTTCTGGGGACACTTCGGCCGAACAAGATAAAATCAAGAAATCTTGGCAGGGTTCCGATTTGGTGCGCTCTCACTTGTATGCTCACGCTCTTTGCACTATTTGCCTGAATAAACCCGCTAAAACTGAGATTATCGCTAAAATCAAAGACTGTTGGTTAAATTCTGGAATTCACACCTATTTTACTTGAGTAGTTATTGGTCAACCTGGTCCGACGAGCAACACAAAAATCTGTCGGCAAACTTTAAGCAAATTCGATTTTACTTACCGTTTGTGGCTTAGTAAGGTTGAGAATTATTGCGCTAATTTTAGAAGTAATAGAATGGGAGCAATCAGGGGAAGTAATTGACGTTATAATTAGCCATAGTTTTCCGTCAAAATTCGATTTTGTCTCTTAAAACCCTGATTAATCGGAGATGTCTAATATCTTGTTGACAATTTTTCCTCTATATCCTAGTCCTGTAAGTGCTATTTTGGGTCATGCCTAAGGGCTAAAACGAAGCTTGTATTTTTTCAGGAGCAAATGCTTTCTGTGTGCGATAAGATTTACTCGCAAATCATTTCTGTTCTCCTTTTACTGCTGAAAATCATTACGAACCTGTACGCTATTTTCTTTGTTCCCAAAAAGCAGTTCATCCTCGCGCTTTTGGCAAATTTAAGACTATTGAGCCGGGAAATTAACCGATAATTAATAACTTGTTGGGGTGCGTTAATTTAAGCAGCAACACACCCTAACTTGGTATTAATGCAAGAAATGACGAATGCCTGTTAAGACCATAATTAAACCTAACTCATTAGCGGCATTAATCGAATCCTGATCTTTTAAAGAACCTCCTGGTTGAACAATTGCCTCGATACCAAACTTGGCCGCCGTGCGAATAGAATCATCAAAGGGAAAAAAGCCATCACTAGCCAAATAGCCACCTTTGGCCGCTTCCCCTGCTTGTTCAAGGGCAATTTTCGCCGAACCAACGCGATTCATTTGCCCTGCACCAACGCCTAAAGTAGTTTGATTTTTTGTCACCACAATAGCATTAGATTTAACGTGCTTAGATACTTTCCAAGCAAACAGTAATTCCGCTAATTGTGCGGCAGTGGGTTGTTTTTCTGTCACCACGCGCCACTCCTCCGGGGTTTCTACCACGTCATCGGCCGCTTGTACTAGAAAACCGCCAGCGATAACTTTTACTGTTTGTTTTTCTCCCGTGCTTAAATCCGGCAGCAATAAAATCCGCACTTTTGACTTTTTAGCGAGTATATCCCGGGCTTCGGGGCTACAATCGGGGGCAACCACGCATTCTAGGAAGGTTTTCGTTAATTCTTTAGCGGTTGCTTCATCTATGGCTTGATTTAGGGCAACAATACCCCCAAAAGCCGAGGTAGAATCGGCATGAAAAGCTTTAGTATAAGCTTCCACTAAGCTACCACCGATCGCCACCCCACAGGGATTATTGTGTTTCAAGATAGCGGCGGCCGGTTCTTCACTGCCGAATTCGGCGATTAAACGGCGGGCTGCTTCCAAATCGACTAAATTGTTATAACTTAGTTCTTTTCCCTGTAATAAGGTCGCTTTTCCCCAACCGTGAGCCATTGTCCCGCTGCCGTACCAAGTGGCACTTTGGTGGGGATTTTCGCCGTAACGCAGGGTTTGTAGGGCATTTCCTGCCAAATGAAAGCGAGTCGTTTCCCCGTTTAAGCTGGCGAAATAGGCAGCGATCGCACCATCGTAGGCATTGGTTAAAGCGAAGGTTTCCCCCGCCATTTTTTGGCGGAATTCCAGGGAGATTTCGCCGTTATTTTGCCGTAATTGGCTTAAATACTGCTCGTAATACTTCGGGTTACTGATGACAGTCAAATGGGCGAAATTTTTAGCTGAGGCGCGTAACATCGCCGGACCACCGATATCGATTTGTTCGATCGCCTGAGCGGTGGTAACTTCAGGATTAGCGATCGTCTGTTCAAAGGGATAGAGATTAACCACCACCAAATCAAAAGGACGAATTTGATTAGCCTCCATTTCCGCTAAATCTGACTCCCAATCCCGTCTAGCCAAAATACCGCCATGGATGCGAGGATGGAGAGTTTTCACCCTTCCGCCCAAGATTTCAGGAGAACCTGTGTATTCTCCCACTTTAACCACGGGAATTCCCGCCGATTGGAGCGTTTTGGCGGTTCCTCCACTGCTAATAATTTCAAAATCAAACTCTTCTGTTAGCTGACGGGCAAAGTCAACTATTCCGGTTTTGTCAGTCACGCTGATCAGCGCTAAACGTCCCATAGTAGTGATCTATAAGCAACAATTTCAGTATATCTCAGTCCTAACCCGTTAAAAATTAAAAAAAGTAGATTAGTAAATAATCAGCTGCTTCTATATTTTCGTCTCTCAAATAGCAACTTATGCCAAGAAAAAAATTGCAACTCCTCCTGGAAAGATTTAGTCTGACTTGTTAAAAAATACAGGATTTTTCAGGGTAACGAAGTCTATCTAGATTAGTGAAAACCTCTTGGCAACCCTTATCGCCAAATGTTGTCAGATTACCATCATCTTTTCTTGTCCTTAATGCCTAGAAAATGTCACCTAATAACGTTTGTGATCAAGTAATTGGCTGAGAGTCATCACCTGATAACCTCGATCGTGTAATTTCGCTAATAAATTCTTCAGCACGATCGCCGTGTTTTCATCTCTTTCGGGAGACCCACCGTGAAGCACTAAAATCGCCCCGGGGAAAATAAATTGCGAGATATACCAAGTGGTAAATTGAGGGTGATTCGTTGCTTTTCCGGTATCTAAAGGGATCATGGAAGCGAGGGCAAATCGGGACTCGTAGCCGGGGAATTTCCCCAAAAACGAGCGCATAGATTGATTATAGAAGGCTTGACCGGGACGATACCAGCGCGGTGCAAGACCGGCAAGACGAGTTAAAATATCGTTAGCTTCCCGAAACTGACTAGCAAAAGCGTCGGCGGCCAGTTGACTGGTACGCAGATCTTGGGTGCCGTGATTAGCGATTTCGTGACCTTGGGCGATGAGGCTCTCAATCAAGGTGGAGTTCGGTTGTAGGTGTCCCGTGATCAGAAAAAAAGTCGCCTTGACGGCAGTTGCCGGGCTGGCTTTTTCTCGATTATGAGCGGCGATCGCTGCTAAAATGCGATCAGTGGATTTTCCTTCCGGATCGTTGGGAGTGGGTAGATCATCGATAGTAAGGGCGATAATTTTCTCTCCTGTCGGTTGATAGAAAATTGCCCCGGTCAAAAGTCGAGCGACGATCGAGATAATTAATTTGGCAATGCTCATTTGGGGGGTTAAGGGATGAGAGGAGAAGCAAAGATTAGCGATTACAGGCCAAAGATGATTTCTTTAGGAGATATTTCTGCATTTTGTTGAGTTTCTGCATAAGCCCCAAAACTGAGTCTAGCGACTCCTGGTAAAAATAAGGTAGTGGCCAGGGATGACAACTACCAAACCTGTGAGCCTTTTCAAGGTAAAAATTAGACATATCCGCCCTTAGATTGGCTGATCATGGCTATTTGCCAATGGTTCGGGGCTATCCTCAGCAATCCAAGCTCTGACTAACTCGTAGCAGAGACCGAGCAGAACCGGTCCGAGGAATAAACCGATAATCCCGTAGGCGATCACTCCCCCGAACACCCCCAACAGAATCACCACCATAGGAATGGGCAGACCGCGCCCCATTAAGATCGGTTTGAGGAAATTATCCACCAGGGTGGCGGGAATCATCCAGAGGGTAAATAATAGGGCGATGGAATGGGGTAGTGTTACCCAAGCGTGAATGAGCGCCCCCAAGACAATCAAACCGGGGCCAATTTGGAGAATGCCCAAAATTAGGGTGAGGAAAGTTAATAAACCGGCCGCAGGCGTTCCCACCGTCACTAAACCGATGCCGATCAAAAGACTCTGGATGATGGCAACGCCAATAATACCGCGGCTCACATTGCGGACGGTGGAGGCGGTAAGACTGGCCAGCGCGATTCCTCTACCCGGGGCAATCTTTTCCGCTAACCGGTTCATCGGGCGAGTCAGATTTTTAGCCGAGAGGGTGAGGGCCGCCGCAATCAGAATCGAGGCGATAAATTTCAGCACCGTCAGACCGGTACTGGTGGCCAGAGAAAGGGAGATTTTCCCCAGTTCTTTTAATTGTGGCTCGAAGCGTTGAAGAAATTGACCCGTGTTATCCGATGCCTGCTGCCAGAGACCGGCAATCCTTTCGCCAATCAGCGGCCAGGTGGCCACATCGGCGGGGGGAGGGGGAATCACCGCCGCACCAGTATCGATATATTCGGCCAGCGTTCGCAGATTACCCGCCAGAACCGCTGCAATGCCACTCACCGGACCGATAATAATCCCTAGACAAAGTAGGGTGAGGAGAACCGCGGCCAGTTTCGCCCGGCCAGCGAGCAGCTTTTTTAACCAGAGAAAGATCGGATACCAAGCGATCGCTAGAATTGCTCCCCAGAGGATCATGGTTAGGAAGGGACGCAGCAGGGTAAAACCAGCAAATAACAACAGGCCCAGAAAAAACAGCCGGATGACGAGATCGATAATTTTAGCGTCATTTTTCATCAATAGCGATCGCCTTTTGGCTAGATGAGGACATTTCTGCAATTATGGCAGTTTTTCGTTATGGGTAGTGATACTAAATCCTGTTTAGAAGGTATAGGGGAGTGGGAATTATGAATTATGAATTATGAATTATGAATTAGGGAGAGGGAAGACCACTTCGTGCGCGTTGCGGGGGGAGGTGGGGAGAGCGGAGCGGGGAGAAACAATTCATAACTTGGGAGTTAATCACACTATTAAAAACGGATTTGGTATGATTCGCTAGTAGTGGTGAGCCGTTTTGCTTATCTGGTCGGGATTGTGTAAAATGTTTCCCGACCCAAATAATTGCCCGATAAATCTTTAAAACTGATTCTTTCGGGGTAAATCTCCTGAGAAATATCTTTTTTTGGTCGGTGCAATGCTTACTTCCAACCGTCTTGATCGAGTAAAATCGACTAATTTAATCTGTTAACAAGGATGCCAGCAAATTTATTAGAAGTGCGGGGAGCCACCCGTCGATTTGGGGGATTAGTCGCCGTCGATGGGGTTTCCTTTCAGGTACAAAAAAACGAGATTTTTGGCTTAATTGGACCCAATGGGGCGGGAAAAACGACTTTATTTAATCTGATCACCGGTTTAATTCCCCTATCCAGTGGTGATTTAATTTATCAAGGCGATAGTCTGGCGAATTATCGTCCTCACCAGATCGCTCAGGCGGGAATTGCCCGTACTTTCCAGAATTTGCGCTTATTTGGCGAATTATCGGCTTTAGAAAATGTAGCGATCGCTGGTCACATTCACAATAGAGCCAATCTTTGGACAGGAATTTTGGGTTTACCAGTTTCGAGAAGGGAGGAGGAAAAAACCTATAAAAGAGCGGGGGAATTATTAGATTTAGTCGGATTAACCGACCAAAGCAACCGAAAAGCCCGTAATTTAGCCTATGGTGATCAAAGACGCTTGGAAATTGCCCGCGCTTTAGCTTTGCAACCCCAGTTATTACTCCTCGATGAACCGGCAGCCGGGATGAATCCCAGCGAAAAGGGGTCATTAAGTCAGCTAATTCGACAAATTCGCGATAATTTAGCTTTAACCGTCCTGTTAATCGAACATCATGTGCCTTTAGTGATGGGATTATGCGATCGCATTGCCGTGTTAGATTTCGGTAAGTTAATCGCTTTGGGAGATCCAGCCACAGTCAGGGAGAATCGCGCAGTGATTGAAGCTTATTTAGGGGATGAATAAGGATTTTAGATAATTACTCTTCAGGTTAATGGGAGATCAGTAGGTAGGCGTTAAAAATTATCAGACACCACCCTTATCAAGGGGGGACTAAGGGTAGGGTTGATTCATGAATCAACCCTACTATGAATCAACCCTAGTACTGAGGGGGGATCGAACCTAAAATCCATTTTTAATTTAATTATAACCAGCTACTTAACAATGATTATTTAATTACCAGAGATAGTCAAAAAAAGAGTTAAAGTTTCTCCCGATCAATATTTTGTCATAAGTACGGACGCACAATTATTTGTAGGATGGGTTAGCGGTAGCGTAACCCATGCTAACTCATCCAGTCGTTTAATTCCTTTAATCTTGTTAGCGCGTAACAACTCTCGACGCACCTCATAATCAGCAATTTCTGGAAGAATAACCCTAATACCTGCTTTAATTAGCGTTTGTAGCCAACAATTACAAGCTAGACTTTCAGGCGCTCGCTTAGGATTAGTAATTAAACCGATAATTCCCGTATCTAATAAAACTACTCTATTCACCAAGTTACTCCCTTTAATTCAGCCGGAAATAAAGGACGCTCAGATAAACGATCTTGATTGAGTGCTTCGATTAAATATTCACCGGTTTCTTGTTGTTCCTGTTCATCTTCTTCATCAATCCAAGATTGAAGTAAATTAACCAGTTTGGTCTGTTTTTCTTGTTCTAAAATAGTATCTTTAAGTAAGTAGCTCGTTATAATTAAATTAAAAATGGATTTTAGGTTCGATCCCCCCTGCTCCCCTTGATAAGGTAGGGTTGATTCATGAATCAACCCTACCCTTGATAAGGGTGGTGTGCTGAGATATTGTTTGATTTCCGATGTTAAATTAAGAGTTAGTGGCATAGGCTTGACTTGAATCAATTTATCGTGTCTTTAACTATTATAAACAAAAAAGCGATCACAATCTACAAATATAGCGCAATCGCCCCTAATTTAAGACTTCAATTGTTGCTCGATTTGCCAGTTTTCTATTAAACACTAACTAGCAAAGTCAAATACTGGTGTTTCAATTACCCGTTTTGGTCGCTTATTTTCCCAGACAATTTCCTGCAAGCGTTCGACAGTTTCTGGTGCAAAAAAACGCTCTCCCGTTTCTACACAGACTCTAGCGGGGACATTTTCTATAATAAAAAAATTGCCATTGATTTCAAGGGTATAGGTAACTTCTTGTTCAATTAAGGTTTCTTGTCTAGAATTAGTTGACATCTGGTGTTCTCCTTGATTTAAAATCAATCCATAAATTTGGATCGGGTTCATATAGGGTAATAATTTTGAGCAAAGGGCGAGAGGGATAGCTACAATGAATGTGTAAGGCTCTATTAATTAGAGTAAATCCCAAAAGTAAACAGCTTGCACCATACTTATCAGCCGGATAATCTTCAATAATTTCGCTTTGTTCCATCGCCTCCCGTAATTCTTGAACACTGATCTGACGCAGGATACTTTGATTGACAGCGTGTTGAGAAAATTCCAATTGGTTTTGTCTAACTTTTTGACGAATTTCCTCAATCATTTCAGTGATAGCCGCCTTTAATTTGATCGTAAATATCCTTCGCTGTCATTTCGCCAAATAACTGATCTTTAATTTCTAAATAATTTAGAGGTTGGGATGCTGTTTCTCTTAGAAAGAAAGCCGCTTTAGCAATTCCCAATCTCTCTACAAGAGCTTTAACTCCCTCTTTTCTAATTTCCTCAATCTCAGGAATCGTCAAATCTGTTGGAACTTTCATAGTAATTTTTCTCAATTCAAGCGTTGAAAATAATGGCGACAAACTCCACAGGAGTTTTAACAGCAAGAGTGCCACTGTATTTTTTAATCATTCGATCGTCGCAGGTAATGAAGTAGTCTGCTTCTATAGCTTCGGCACAAGCAATATGCAAAGCATCTACTCCTTTAATTTTAGCAGAGGTTTCGATTTGCTGCGATCTTGCTAAGACCTCTTCCGTAATCAGTTGAAAGTGCCTAGCTTGTTGCAGGACTAGCTCGACAAAAGTGCGGCGGTCGCTGTAAGGATTTCGCTGGGTTTCATATACTAGCGCATCAGAAGAGACAATTTCTATTGCTTCATTCTCCACCAGCAGGAAAATTAATTGCATCGAGATTGACTCCAAATAGATTCTGGCTTGAGTCTGATCGTCAAAGATTCGGTTGAGAACACTCGTATCAAGATAGACTTTCAATTTTACTTTAGTCATTCACACTTCTACTATTATAACCCAAAAAAGCGATCGCACTTTATCAATATAGAGCGATCGCTGCCAATTTAAGGCTAGATTGACCAGTTTTTTATTTTAATTTGCGCTTCAAGACTGAACCCGCACCAAGAACACCAATGGCGAGTAAACCCAAGACTGAAGCAGGTTCAGGCACTGCTTGAGGCGGAGCTTTACCGAAACCATCGAGATAGACGTAACCCGCGTGACCACCGTAGGGGCAGTCAGATCCCAGCAAGGTCAGGGTAAAATCGTTACCGACCCGGCCGAGGGCTTGGAGATCTAATTGCTCCACTTGCCACTGATCGGTGTAGAACCAGCCTGTACCGAAGTCCTTGAAGATCGAGCCGTTATTGTAGGAGTTGTACACCCGCGAGATCAATACATCCCCTACGGTGTCATCTTTCAAGGTCAGACTGAAGTAATCGGAATCGGTCGAACCGTGAGAAGCTTCCAAAACCGACGCCCAGGCGAAGTAGATATTGTTGTCCATGTAGTTCTTAACCGATTGCCGGATAGTGCTGACGGAATTGTTATTGACTTGATTATTCATGCGCACGGCATGATCTCCAATGTATACGGTGGGCCCGACCCCCCCTTTAATCAGGTTTCCCACGATGGGATCGAGATCACCCACGTGGGTGATCGCACTCGCGTCCGCGCTCGCATCGTAGTCGGATCCGCCTACTTGGTAGTGATCCGGATCTACCGGTAACGGCGAGGTGCCGTACCAGTAGCCACTACCTTGCGTCCAACCGTTGAAATTACCGTCTTCAAAACCAGCATTGACAAAACCACCAGCAGCAGCAGGACGCACAAGGAAGGTGGTTGTTAGGGACAAACCTAAAGTAGAGGTTAACAAGAGTTTTAGCACAGTCGAAGTTTTCATGTTTAGAAAGTTTCCTCAAAACAAATAAACAAACAAATGTTCTGACTGATCTTTAAAGGAAAAAATCTCAAATTAAGCGACATTGGCAAGGGAGAAAAATTGGTTTTTTCAAAATTGCCAATCACTAAATTTTAAGTTAGTTCCTCAATGACAAGACAGAGCAACAACGGTATTTTACCCCCCCCCGATTTTGTCAAGTGTAAACCAACACAAATTTATAATTATTGTTACCCTTGAGAGTAGGGTAGTAAAAAAATCTTGGGTGCATCTCAATTTGGTCGAAATATCTATATTACAGAGCGCACGCAGTTCGATAAACTCACTGACCACAGTGCGCCCCTACCATTGGCGCAATAATATTATTGTAGGGGCGAATTGCATTCGCCCTCTTTGATCCCCCCTTAATCCAAGGGGGGTATCTGACAATTTTTAACCCCTACCTAATTAACAGCCAATCCCTAATCTCTCAATAACAGATATTCGCGAATCTCAAAAAAGTTATCCCAAGGAATATAGGGGTGATTTTCCGCTTGCAGATAATCGATTAAACGATCCCTAGCAAAAACTAGATCGGCCTTTCTAGCCATGGTAATATCGGTGACAGAATCACCGATCGCAATAGTTTCTACTCCTGAATATTTGGCCATAATCAAGGCTTTAGCCACTAATTCTGTCTCATTTTCCCAATCGGAGTGAACTTGCAGATATTCCCCTTGAGTATGAAGATTGACCCCATAAATTGCCGTCACCTTATCTAATAGTCCCTCCCGTTTTAAGACCGTTTCAATCATGCCCTGGATGCCACCGGAGATAATAATAAAAGGGATGGATTGCTCCTGTAAAAAAGCGAGGAATTCGGCTAATCCGGGGCGAATTGGCTTGCTTTCGGCATAGGCGAGAATATCGGCGTATTTTTGGCTCGGTATCGACTCTAGCAGTTGACGAACACCCCGGCGCAGAGTCAGAGTACGGGCGTACATTTGGGGCATAATTTGAGCCGATAAATGGGGGGCGAATTCTTTGAGCATACCCGCAAAAGTTTCCACGGCGGTGATAGTGCCATCAAAGTCACAGAAAACAATTTTACTCATGGGGTGACAAAATATCTGAAATTGGATATAATCGAAGGTTATGATTAATTTTACAGAGATTATCCGACTCTAGAGCTTCAACCCCCATGAAATCCTATCTCGCCGCCGCCATTCAAATGACCAGTCAGCCGGATTTAGAGAAAAATCTCGCTGCCGCTGAAGAGTTGATCGAACTTGCCGTGGGTAAAGGGGCGGAATTAATCGGTTTACCAGAAAATTTCGCTTTTATGGGGGCAGAAAGCGATAAAATCGCCCAGGCCGAGACTATTGCTCGAAAAGCCGATAAATTCCTCCGCACCATGGCCCAACGGTTTCAAGTGACTATTTTAGGGGGTGGTTTTCCCGTGCCGGTGACGGGTATTCCCGATAAGGCTTATAATACCGCTATTTTAGTCGATGGCAACGGTGCGGAATTAGCCCGTTATCAAAAAGTCCATCTCTTTGATGTCAATGTCCCGGACGGTAACACCTATCAGGAATCGAGTACAGTCATGGCAGGAATCGATTTACCGCCGATTTATGGCTCCGATAGCTTGGGAAAAATTGGCCTCTCGATTTGCTATGATGTGCGTTTTCCCGAACTCTATCGCTATTTATCGCGGCAAGGAGCCGATGTTTTATTTGTACCTGCGGCGTTTACAGCTTTTACAGGGAAAGATCATTGGAAAGTTTTGTTACAAGCGCGAGCGATCGAGAATACTTGTTATATAATAGCTCCTGCTCAAACGGGCAATAATTACGAACGCCGTTACACCCACGGTCACGCTATGATTATCGATCCTTGGGGTGTGGTTTTAGCCGATGCAGGGGAAGAAGCGGGAGTGGCAATTGCCGAAATTAATCCCCAACGTCTGCAACAAGTGCGACGACAAATGCCTTCCCTACAGCATCGTGTTTTTGTTTAAAATTCGATTCGACAATTTTGTCGATAAAAACGCCTAATTTTGGTATTTAACTCGGTTTTTTACCGTAACATTGCTCCCTGATAGCAAGGGCCGAATCTCAAACCTAATTAGGGTTCTTCGGTTTGTCTTATGCAATGTACAGGGTTATAAGGAATTAAACTCTTATAGAGAAAGACATTTGGCGATTTTTGTTAATTGTTTTCGATCTAGAGCGAACTAATCAATTAAATCTCTTGCCAGATAAGGATTTAGTCCATTTATGCCCCCCTATCGAACCATACCAAGTAACGAAGAACCAAAAATCTAGTTGGTTTATAATATTAAATAATTAACTTTATTTTTAGAGATGAATCTGATTTTGTCAAGCAAAGCGGCCGAAAGACTTCAACGAGAAGTGCAGTCAAGAGAAGATTTTATCGCCGATAATAATGCTTGGCGAATTGATGTCCTCGATCTCAGGAAGAGAGGTATTTTTCTCATTACTCAGGAAAAGAGTTTATACACCTTAATTTCTTCGTACAAGCAGGGAATTAAGGGAATTATCGCTCAAATTACCACCATTGATCGGCATGAGGGCGATTCCCCTGAAATTCATTATCTCAAATCCGAGAATAGGAGTCTGGTAAGCTCCATGAATAACATGAAGAATTTAATCGCTAAAGTAGATCAGTACAATGCGGTTGATAACGAAAGATTTGCAGAAATAATTAATCAGACTCCCTTTAAATATTTATCTTACCGTACCCCGACCGAATGTTACCAAAATCTCTTGAATCAATCGAAGGGAGTACAATAAAACGGTCGTGTTTTAATCTAAGGAGAAAACGCTCCCCAATCTTCACAGCTTAAAACTAAATAAATCTCAGTTTTGGATAATCTCAGTTTTGGATAAGTCGAAACCCTGAGACTCAATCCGAATCTAAAACTCTGATTAACAGACAAAACTCTCCAAACTGTGAACAATTGCTAAGTAGGTAGGCATTAAAAATTATCAGATGCCCCCCTTATTAAGGGGGGATTAAGGGGGGATCGGCACCCCCCTTATCAAGGGTAGATCCCCCCGCCTATCGGCACCCCCCTTATCAAGGGTAGATCCCCCCGCCTATCGGCACCCCCCTTATCAAGGGTAGATCCCCCCGCCTATCGGCACCCCCCTTATCAAGGGGCCTCAATTTGGGCAATTTGTACCTCGGTTAATAACTTACCGATAATCGGACTAGGTTTCAGGTGTAAATGGTTAATTAAATCATCGCCCCTTAATAAAGGTCGGGGATGGGCGATAATATTATCGGGATCGAGATAGGAAGTCAACAGAGAAGCGACGATATTTTTGTTAATCCCCATTGATAAAGCAAAAAGGGCAAAGACAGGAAATACTTTTCCCGTATTTAGATAAATAAAATACTGTTCCCGCAGACTTAAATTATCTGCCTCCTTGAGGGGAGGTAAACACTTAATCACCGTGATTACCGTGCGAATTTCCCCACGGGAATACTTGAGATCGATTAACTCTTTTTCCGCTTCTGCCAAAATATCCGATACCAATAGGGCCAATTTTGTCAACTGTAACTGAGAAGGGGAAAAGATAAATTTTTCCGGTAACAAAGATTCTAAAAATCCCGCTGCCGCTTCCACCCCCATGACTCGCTCCATTTTTGCGGGGGTAATCCGACGCAACCAGAGAGATAATAAGCCATCTTCCCAGGCACTTTTTAGCCATTTATTGCCACGGGAATTGAGCAAAAGGTAATTCAACTCGGATTGTACCCTTTCGGCGGCTACACGGTGCAATAAAGGGGCAAGAGAACGAATAGTTGCACGGGTATGGGGTTCGATCTCAAAGTCCAATTGAGCCGCTTGTCGATAGGCCCTTAATAATCTTAGGGGATCATCCTGAAGATTTTCGCGGGAAATCATCCGCAGGGATTGGCAGCCTAAATCTTTTAATCCCCCTAAAGGATCGAAAATTTCTTGGGTGTGGAGATTATAAGCGAGAGCATTAACGGTGAAATCCCGTCTTTTTAGGTCTATTTCTAGAGATTCTCCCTCCTGTTGCGCGAAATCAAGAGTCCCCTGGGGAAAAACGACGCGAGCAATTTGACGAACGGCATCTAAAACCACAAAACCGGCCTTATACTGATGGGCAATAGTTTGAGCAATTTCGATCGCTTTTTCGGGAACCACAAAATCTAGGTCAATATAGTCTTTCTGACGGTTTAATAAAGCGTCTCGCACAGCACCACCGACTAAATAAGCATTTTCTGGCAATTCTTGCTGATTAATCGCAAAAACTTCTTTAACTAAACTATCTAGGTTTTTTTGACAAGACATCGAGAAGATAAATTTACAAAAATATAATTTTGACCGGCCCCATTTGGGGAGAGACTGAGCTAGATTAACGGAAAAGACTTATAGAGTTAAACCTATGTGTATTTGTATTAACTGCTATTTTGTTGATCGCTGTCTCACCTATCATGCCGTAGAAACACAACATCAGGAACGTCATCTCACCGAGACACCGGACTTTGAAGCGAAGAACCCTTCTATTAACGTTAACATTCGCACCAAGGAAGATTATATCGAAATGGAGTGGGATGTGGTGGGTTGTGAAAGCTTTTTACGCGAAACCGGTAAATGGTCTAGTTTGCGGCCGGGTGAACCAGTTCCCACCTAAAACACCTGAACTACCCATACATATCTACTACAAGAGCCGAAAGTTAATCCACAAATATGTCTTGGACAGCCAACGATTCGAGGAATGCGTAATTTAAGAGCGAGGTATTTATGGATAAAGAAGAAGAACTACTTGAACAATGGCGAGAATTGACCCCGGAAAAGCAACAAAAAGTTTGGCAATTTGTTCAAATACTTAAATCTGAGTCACAAACAACACCAGAAGCTAAATTTATTCCCCAAACACCATTAAGCAAAAAGTTATGGGAAATCCGACATCGGGCGATCGCAGCTGGATTGCAACTGCTCAATGAAGAGGAGATAGAACAAGAACTTGCTGCACGTCGAGGAGGGTGCAGTGAGTCATAAGAAAGCCTACATAGACTCTGGCGTACTGATTACTGCTTTCCAAGGCATCCAATCAGCCAGTATCAAAGCCTATCAAATTCTCAACGATGAAAATCGGGAGTTTGCCTCCAGTCGATTTGTTCAGTTAGAAGTATTGCCTAAAGCAACTTTTAACAAGCAACAAGAAGAAATAGAATTTTACGAAACATTTTTTCTGGCTGTTAATTACTGGGCAACTGACTTAGAAAAAATTATACAGAATGCTCATGAAATTGCTGGCACTTACGGTTTAGCGGCGATGGATGCACTTCATGTTGCTGCTGCGCTGCAAATTCAAGCTGATGAACTAATCACCACCGAAAAGCCAACCAAACCAATCTCCTCGCTTCTCTTTTTCTGCTAATTCCAGATTTAAGGTTAATAGTTTCTCTAAGATGTCGTCGTCAGTTTGGAAGTGATATGCTTCCATTACTAGCTTGTCTAATTTCTGATGGAGTTGATACAGTTGGCTACTGGGTTCGTTAAAGAATTGGTTATATAGTTTGGTGATTCCCCATTGTTTTTTCTCCATCTGTTGGCTGCGGTATTCGTGTAATTCCCCGGCGGTTTGACGGATTTTTTCGACAAGTTCCCGTGAAGGTTTCTGGGGAAAAGGGAAGGTTTCAAAACAGGTTGTATTGGTGTAGCGAGTTCTGTCTTCAAGAGTTGAACTTTGAGCTTTTACCCAGAGGCGATGTATTTTTGAGTTGAGAATTCCTAGAATGTAGAAATCATCGGAGGCTATTACCATATTTGCTTCACAGGGAAGTATGGACACATCAACTGGAGAAAAAACAATATATTTAGCGATTTTGGGAATGGCAAAATAGCAAGATAATTTAGATATAGCTTGTCTCATTGCTGATCTATTTCTACCAAATTGCCACCATTTTTCACGTCTTGATTTTTCTTGGTTATTATCTCTTTCCAGTTTAACTTTTTCTTTTACTCTTGTAAAAGGTAAGATATATTCAGCCGCTTCTTCAAGAGCCATATTATCAAAATCAATCACCCAATTCTTTTGTTCAAAAAGATTAATTAAATTTTTTCCATCTAACATAGGTTTGACAACTTGTTGATTTTTATGATCTAACTCAATCCATTTATTAGCTTCTTCTTCCGTTATGACAAATCCTTTTCCTGCTAATTGACAAGCTTCAAAAGAATAATGATTATTAACTTTTATTTTTTCGGCATTATCCACTGATATTTGAGCTTTCAATGCCGTAGATAATAAATTAACCGATAAATTATCTAGAAATAATTCTTTCGGTCTTTCTTTACTCCAATTAACAATACTGACATGAACGTTAGCTTTACCAGACCAAGGCTGAGTTGAAATCGCTTCATGTATAAATCCACCTTGCTTAACTACATAATCTAAGCTTGCTTTTCTCCCAGAAACTTGTGATATTGAATTAGTACCAACTAAACCGGCTCTTCCTAATTCCCCAAGATTTTCCGCAGCTTTTCTAAACCAAAAAACACAAAAATCAGGTTGTCCTTGAACATCAGGAAATTTTTGATAAATTTTTTCTGCATACTCATCTCCTAGTTCTGTCCTTAACTTTTTCCCTCCCAAAAATGGAGGATTGCCGATAATTGCGTCTGCTTTTTGCCAATCCGTAAACAAAGCATCAGCACAGATAATATTACTATCCAAAGTATCCAAAGGTAAAGAAGCTTCCGTCAAATTAAACTTATCAATCGCCACCTTTCTGGCAATCATTAAAGTCACCCGCGCTAATTCTACAGCAAAAGGATTAATATCCATTCCATAAAACTGTTTAGGCGTAACAAAACTAATCTGTAACTGGTCATTAGCAGAACGACGACGGTTAGCAATCTTTTCAATTAATAACTGTTCAATGCGCTTTAATTCTTGATAGGCGACATAGAGAAAATTACCCGAACCGCAAGCCGGATCAAGTACCTTATACTGCTGTAATTCTAACTGAAGTGTATTTAACTCGCCAATCGTCCCAGCTTGCTCAATTTTCTCCTCCCAGTAACGGCTAATAGTTGGGCGAACAATTTTCATAATATCCGCTTCTGAGGTAAAGTGCATCCCGTAGGTGTGGCGTTCTTCAGCATTAGCTGTCCCCTCAAAAATATTACCAAAAATTGCCGGACGGATCTTACTCCAATCCTGACGCGCCGCCACATCCAGAAACTCTAATTCTTTATTAGTTAATTCAATCGGATGAATTATACTAAACAGTCCCCCATTAAAATAATCCACTCCCTGATATTTACCAACGGGGGTAATTCCGGGTTGGTTCATCTGTTGAAATAATCCCCCCAAGACATCATAGGAATTGCCACCATTTAGACATTCTTGTACACAAGAAATAAATAAATCTCTTGGTAACAATCCTCGATCCTCAGCAAACATTGCTAAGACACACTGCAAAATAAATCGCTGGGCCGTCAACTCATCAAAACCGCTTTTATGACCGCGTTTTTTTAACAGTTGAAACAACTCACCCATCCGCCGCGCTGCCGTTTCTGTAATCTCGACTTGATTATTCTGAAAAATAGGGGTACGATTCCCTACTTCCATAAAATTGAAGGCACTGACCCGATTTTTCAAATCGTTGAGATTTACTCGATCTACCGGTTCATCTATTTGAAGATCAAAATCAAAAATCCAGAACTGATCAAAATTACATAATAAGACATAGCGAGGGCGATTAGGAACCAAGCGACTCCAGTATTCAAAAGCTTGGGGATAGTGCTTACTTAAATCTTCTCCTCGCTTTTTCATTTCAATTAAAACACGAGGTTTCCAAACTAAATCAGCAAATCCTGTTTTACCTTTCTTGCTACCTTTAGTAATCGCCTCCTCATAGGTTGCACCCGCTTCTAACGCACCCTTATGACCAAAAGCTCGAAAGAAACGGTCTAGGAAAATCTGAGCTTCTTTCCTTTCTTTGCCAGTAATGTGCTGTTGACAAAAATCAATAAATTCCTGTAAGCTTTCAAGAGTAGTAGTCATCTTTTGCCTTTCCATTGGAGTAGGGTGGGCGTTGTAGTGCGATCACCATCTTACACAATAATTCATCATTCATAATTCATCATTCATAATTCATCATTCATAATTCATAATTCAGGCTCTTCTAGGTTCTGTGTGATCAGTTTAACTTACTCTATGATCGATCGATCTTTGTGTCCTCTCTGTCTGGAGTGGTTCCTTCCACTCCCTCGCTCTTGAGGAATGTATCTTAGAATACATTTTACCCACCAAACCGGGGAGAGCCGATTTTCCATTGAATCAAACCAAATCAATCGACGATTAAAGCAGTCAAACCTATACTAGGTAAGCATTTGGGCGAATTATGCCAAAATACTCACTCTCATTAAGAAAGAAATGCTAAAAGCCTTAATTCTCGTGCTTATTGAGAATGAATCTGTTAGTTTGGCGAGTTTTGAGATTGTAGAAGCCTCTCTGTGAATGCGTTTGAGGCACCTGAATCTTTAGGTTAATTTTCTCCCCTATTATAAGTAGTCGTGCAAAATTAATTTCCTAGTGAAGATAGGCAAAAGGCAGGAGGCAAGAGGTGGTTAGATATGTGTAATTAATTTTGCTTAGGTACTTAGCTCAAATTGCCCCTCTCAAACTCCGAAAAACAGCGATCGCCCTTCTTAACCTCAGCTAAAAATGCGATCGCCCCTGATTAAGCAATAGCAAATTCTGTTAATTTACGACTTGCAGGATCATGAAATGCTAAAACAATATCTTCTTTGGGAATCCCTGCTTCTAATAATTGAGAGGTGATTCCTATTTCTGTCCAATCTTGTTCAATATAAACTCTTTCATTTTTAATACGAATATGAATCTGAATATTGTTGATTTTCTTTTTGTTTATCCAACCAATAGACATCCATAGATAATGATCATGATTTTCATCAAAAATTAAACAGGTTTCTAGTTTTTTTTTGGATGAGCTATTCGCAATTGTGTCTAGCTTTGTTAAGGTATTTTGAATAATTTGGCGATAGTTAGTTAGTTTATCCATTGGACAATCTCCTCTTTTTCGATGTTGACAACTAATAAATCTAATTGGTGTCTTTTAATAACGGCTTGAATAGATTTTCGTTGGAAAAAAGTCTCATAAATTTCATCTTTAATAGCCAGATAGATTTCTTGGTATTCATCTTATCCTAATTGAATAAGATCACGATAAAAAATATATTGCCCCAAAGCCATTTCGGTTCTTCGGTTTGTCTTATGCAATGGACGGGGGTTATAAGGGATGGAACCCTTATAGAGAAAGGCATTTAGCGATTTTTGTCAATTGTTTTTGCTCTAGAGCGAACTAATCAATTAAGTCTCTTGCCAGATAAGGATTTAGTCGATTGAAGGGCCAAGAAAGCTTTTAATTTCAATGATAATTTTACGTTGTCTTTGTTCTTCGGAAATATATTTCTCGATCGCCAGGTCTGGATACAATTCAGCGTCTTCAAATTCAATAGGATAAGGATCAGCCGTAATTGTCCAGCCGTCTTTAATTAAGGCATTTTTAACGGCTTCGTGATAGAGGTCTTTTGCTGGCATTTGCCTCCTTCTATTTTGATCACTGGATTTATTATAAGCGATCGCCCTCCTCTTCTCACAGTAAAATAGCGATCGCCTCTTCCAAATTTTTATTAAAAACGCGATCGCCTATCGGTAGATGTCCTTTCGATGTCCAATATCTAAAATAATCACCTTTTTTGCAGAATCATCTATCGCGTAAATAACGCGATAAACTCCAATCCGAATCCGCCAGCCTTCTCGTCCTGTCAGTTTGAGACACCCTGCTGGTCTTGGATTGTCAGCTAATGCTCTAATCCCGTCTCGAACTTTCTGATAACTATCTTGGGGAAGATTAGCTAAAGCCTTAGAAGCTTGTTTTTTAATCGCAATAGTGTAATTCATTGACGACTATTTTCAATTTCGGCGATCGCCTCTTCAAAAGGAATTTCTTCCTCTTCCGAAATAGCTAAATCATAGGCTCTAATAGCATTCAATTCTTCAGAATCTTCTAGGAGTTTTCGATATTCCTCTATATCTAAAAGAATACCGATTTGATTACCCTGTTCATCAGTAATATACTTTTGCTTTAATGGCATTGATAATTACCTTGTTTGTTAATTTTATCCCCTATTATAGCTCAAATTTATCCTTCATCCTCAACTCAACAGCGATCGCCTCTCTCTCCTTTACAGAAAAAATGCGATCGCTCCAATTAAAGTTAAGATGAGAAACTATACCTCAACTTATCCTAAGAATTAAAGATTAAAAAGTATTTCCTATTCTATAAACTAATGGTATTAATTTAGCTAGAGTTGAGGGTTTGACTTTAGAAAATTGGAATGCTATAATAATGCCTAAATGCCAATATTCGGAATAAGTAATTATGCCATCTTTAGACTTCTTAAGTAGCTGGTTATAATTAAATTAAAAATGGATTTTAGGTTCGATCCCCCCTGCCCCCCTTGATAAGGGGGGTGCCGATCCCCCCTTAGTCCCCCCTTGATAAGGGGGGTGCCGATCCCCCCTTAGTCCCCCCTTGATAAGGGGGGTGCCGATAGGCGGGGGGATCCCCCCTTGATAAGGGGGGCATCTGACAACTTTTAACGCCTACCTACTTAATTAAAGAATTGAATAATAATGGTAGCGAAGTAATAGATATAATTAAAATTTATTCCCCAAACACCATTAAGCAAAAAGTTATGGGAAATCCGACATCGGGCAATTTCGGCTGGATTGCAACTGCTCAATGAAGACGAAATAGAACAAGAACTTGCTGCACGTCGAGGAGGATGCAGTGAGTCATGAAATTGCTGGCACTTACGGTTTAGCGGCGATGGATGCACTTCATGTTGCTGCTGCGCTGCAAATTCAAGCTGATGAACTAATCACCACCGAAAAGCCAACCAAACCAATTTTCTGTGCGTTACTCAGTCTCAACTTAGTTGGGGTTTAACAACCTTTCTAGGTTTTGTTCACAGTTCTCTTTATGGGAGAGCATATTTAATTTTTCAGAAAGATGTAAAGCTCGTTGCCAGTGATTAATAGCTGATTTAAGATCATGGGTTTTTTCTTCAAATTCGGCCAAAATAATTAAAGTCTCTAGTTCTACATATCGTTCTCCAATATCGAGGGCAATATCTAAAGCTTGATTAAGATATTGATAGGCTAGATCATCCTTTCGAGTGATACTATAAATTTCTCCTAATCCAGCGCAAGCATGGGCAACACCTGCCACATCTGAAATAGCTAAAGCTCTTTTCTTTTGTTGTTTAAAGTATTTTTCAGACTCCTGAAAATTTGCTTGTTGCCAATAAATTGCGGCTAAATTTCCCAAAGAAAAAATAATTCCTGCTTCATCGGTTATTTGCTCAGATAAATCAAGACTTCTTTGAGTATAATCGATAGCAGAAATGTTGAATCTCGTAACAAAACTTTACATTTAAGAACATGACAACCCCAGAACGCCATTTTTCAGATTGAATAGACAATTTTCCTAAACCAGTGTACATAGCTGATATGTTGACACATAAAACTCTGTAAATAGCGCAATTTATCTAATAAGCTTTTGCCAAATACTTCTTCAATATCTATTAGCTGCAAAATTAAATAAGCGA
>NZ_JAJTDH010000052.1:0-20419 GCF_021300285.1 Microcystis sp. 49638_E5
ATTTCCCTCCTGACTAAGTTGGTAGAGCAAGTTTCTTTGTTCTATGTTAAGATGTTGAGGGCTTCGTTTTTGGGTCTGATTTGTTTTTGTTAATGATCAGACAGTACCTGATGAGCCTTTCTTTGTCAACTCTTGAGGTTGATGCGTTTCATTTTTGAATTGGCGTTATTAGCCATGATGAGCGCTATTTTCATCTAGCCGATCATATTATTAAGCTCGATTATGGTGCTGTGGAATCGGAACAGACTGTTCAACAATCAGGTTCTCTCTAAATTAACCCACCAGTTTCTTACTCACTATGTCAGATAGTTCCTCCTTCCAAAAACTTAACAAACAGCCCGCAATTAGCTGGGCATTGGGATTACTAGCTTTATTTTTAGCCATTGGTGGTATTGTTCTCGCCTATCGTCAGTTTGGGCATACCCCCCACCGGGATAGTTCCCGTCCGCTGCCTGTAGCCGTGGAACAGACGGATCTAACGATCATCGTTTCCGCTAATGGCACTGTGGAACCGGAAAAAGTGGTTAATGTTAGCCCTAAAACAGCAGGAATTTTGAAGGAACTGCTAGTAGATGAGGGTTATACTGTCAAAAAAGGACAGATAATTGCTAAAATGGACGATTCTGATTGGCAGGGTCAATTATTAGAATCCCAGGGCAAACTAGCGGCAGCCCAAGCTAATCTCCGCAAACTAATCGCCGGTAATCGTCCCCAAGAAATCGCTCAGGCCCAAGCGAAATTGGAACAACTAGAAGCCAACCTACAAAAGCTGATGGCCGGTAATCGTTCTCAGGAAATTGCCCAAGAAAAAGCTCGTTTAGAAGGTTTAAAAGCCATTTTCAAAAAATCTGATGATGAATATCGTCGCAATCAGCTACTTTTCAACGAAGGAGCCATATCTCAACAGACTTTAAACGAAAAACTGGCAACTAGGGATAGCGCCCAGGCTGCCGTGATTGAATCCCAAGAAAAGCTATCTCTCCTTAAAGAAGGAACTCGCTCGGAAGAAATTGCTCAAGCAAAGGCGGAAGTGAGAAATCAACAACAGGTCTTAGACCTTCTCCAAGCAGGAACAAGACAGGAGGAAATCGATCAAGCACGGGCGGAGGTGACTACTGCTCAGGGTTCTCTACAAAATGTCAAAACTCAGATTGAGGATACCATCATCAAAGCACCCTTTGACGGGGTGGTTACTTTTGTCTACGCTGAACCGGGGGCTTTTGTGGCTCCTACTACGACCGGCAGTTCCGTATCTTCGGCCACTTCTTCCTCGATTTTATCCCTGGTTTCACAAAATGAAGTGGTCAGCAATGTAGCAGAAAAAAACATTGATAAGATCCGGGTTGGGCAAAAGGTGACGATTACAGCCGATGCTTATCCCGATAAAATCTTCCATGGACGAGTCTCTCTGATTGCCACCCAGGCAACGGTAGAACAAAATGTCACCAGTTTTGAAGTGAAAGTGACCCTAGAAGAAAAGGCGGCCAGGGAATTAAAGGCGGGAATGAATGTTTCTACCGATTTCCAAGTCGGCCAACTGAAAAACGCTTTAACCGTGCCAACTATTGCCGTTACCCGTCAGAACGAGCAAACTGGTGTTTTTGTTGGCGCACCTAACCAACCACCCCGATTTGTCCCCATTACCACTGGCGTTACTATCGGCAATCGTACCGAAGTTAAAAGCGGACTCGATGGCTCCGAACATATCTTAATTAATCCACCCTCGGACACCCGACCAAGGCAAGGTTTTTCTTGGCAAAGTCTCTTTGGTGGTGGGGGGAACGAACCTGCTGCCGGTGGCCCTCCCCCCGGGGCCCCACCACAGGGAGCCTCACCCCCCCCAAGTGGGCCGCTCTAATCATTCCTATTGTCAACCTTGGCAGATGTTTTCAGCGGAAGGATTGACGTTGTATGATCAGTAGGCTTGTTGACAATCCCCGAAGCGCTCAGGCGAGGGATTCTTGAAGCTCATCACCGCGCTTTCTGGTTTCCCCTACTCACGTCTTACACGATTATGTCCTATCCGAACCTACTAGAATATCACTTGTTATCTAGTTGTCCACTTGTGGATAGCTCTCCAAGCGTTTTGGTCTTTCAACCAAGATTCGGGTATGCCCTACCCTATCTGCCTTACGGCAAAATGTTTTTAGTTTATTTCAGTCTTGGAAAAGACTTACTCCCCTGTTTTAAGAGTTTTCGGGTGGCTCTTGTCTTCTTTTTTCTCCTCAAAAGTGCCGTACTATTGCAACGGGATTTCCACGATGTGAGCGGCATTTCAACCTGTTGACTCTTGGATTTTAACACAACTGTTTAGAGTTGTGCTTCGTGTCACTGAGCCTTGACATTGAGCCTGTCGAAATGTGTCGAAATGTGTCGAAATGTGGACACTGAGCCTGTCGAAGTGCTGTTCTATATTGGTCGGCTTTTCATCTCCGAGGTAAAACCGAGGGTTTCTCCAAGCCGACATTTAAGGTAAATGCAATACAGATCACAGTCTATTGTTTGATGGATATCCCCTCTCTACTCCACAGGGCAGAAAAGGCCCTACTCCCCATCTTTTCGGAAATTGACGCACAGGTCAAGGAAAATCTCCGTCAAGTCCTCGCTGCTTTCCGTGCAAACCGCGTCGGGGTGCATCATTTTGCTAGTGTTAGCGGTTATGGTCATGATGACTTGGGACGGGATACTTTAGATCAAGTGTTCGCCCAAGCCCTGGGGGCCGAAAAGGCAGCGGTGCGAGTACAATTTGTTTCAGGAACCCATGCGATCGCCTGTGCCTTGTATGGGGTTCTTCGACCGGGGGATGAGATGTTAGCGGTAGCGGGTGCGCCCTACGATACCCTAGAGGAAGTAATCGGGATTAGGGGCAGTGGTCAAGGCTCTTTAAAAGATTTTGGCGTTAGTTATCGGCAATTAGAGCTAGATTCTACCGGTGCGATCGATTGGTTGTCCTTGGCAACAGCAGTTAAACCCCAAACCCGTTTAGTACATATTCAAAGATCCTGCGGTTATTCGTGGCGATCGAGTTTGTCTATTGACGAAATCGAGAGAATTGTCCGTATAGTTAAACAACAAAACCCGAATACGGTCTGTTTTGTCGATAATTGCTATGGAGAATTTATCAACACCCAAGAACCCACCGATGTGGGGGCAGATCTGATGGCCGGTTCTCTAATTAAAAACCCCGGAGGTACAATTGTCACGGCCGGGGGATACATAGCAGGTAAAGCGGAATTAGTGGAAATGGCCTGCTATCGTCTGACAGCACCGGGGATCGGTGGGGAGGGAGGAGCAACTTTTGACCAAAATCGTCTTCTTTATCAGGGATTGTTTCTAGCGCCGCAAATGGTGGGAGAAGCGATGAAAGGCAGTCATTTAATTGCCTATGTGGGCGATAAGTTGGGTTATCCGGTCAATCCCGCTCCTTTTGTGCCTCGACGCGATATTATTCAAGCGATTAAACTCGGTTCCCCCGATAAGCTGATTGCCTTCTGTAAAGCCATTCAAGCCTATTCTCCCATCGGTTCCTACTTAGACCCCGTTCCTGCCCAAATGCCGGGCTATGAGAGCCAAGTAGTGATGGCTGGTGGCACGTTTATCGATGGTAGCACCTCGGAATTCTCTGCCGATGGACCCCTGCGGGAACCCTATATCGTTTTTTGTCAGGGGGGAACCCATTGGACCCATATTTCCCTGGCCCTAGAACAAGCGATCGCCGCTTTAATGAATGGTTCTTCTCACCTTCCTTCTCTCCCTTAGTTAAAGTCCTAACTTCCTGTCTTTGTGGTTAACAAAAAGGGAACAGTCAAGGAGCAAAAGTGCCATTAATAGAGGCTTTCAACATTAGTATTTACGCTCTCTTGGGTTTGGTGGGTAAAATGTATTCTTGAGATATAATTCTGCTGGCGAGCGAGTGGCACGAACCACAAAGACACAAAGGACACAAAGATCGGTCGCTCCTATATAAGTTAAACTTATCACACAAAGAATAAGAGAGTCGTATTTATTCCTTTTTTATTTTTGTTAAGGACTTATTGATTGATTTAGGCTCTTTTTTTGGGTAATTCCTAATTTTTAAGATCAATGTAGATTGACAAAAATGAGATGCACCCAGTTTCCAACTTGTCTAACTCGATGCCGGACGGGAAAATAAGCACAAATCTAACTATACTCATTAGAATATAAATATCAACGACCACGATTAAAAACTCTTATGCGGGTAACTATAAAATCGGCCTTGAGTGACAGTCATATCAATGCTAATCAAAGCAGCAGTCAACGTCAACTGATGCTCTCGATCGCCGCCACCAGTGAACAGATCAACACAAATTTACCGATTAATCTTTGTTTAGTTCTCGATCATAGCGGTTCTATGCAGGGAAAACCCCTAGAAACGGTCAAAAAAGCGGCTTTAAGTTTAATAGAATCCCTCGGTATTAATGATCGTCTCTCGGTGATAGCTTTCGATCATCGCGCTAAAGTTATTCTTCCCTCCCAATCGCGACAGGATGATCTGACCTTAATTCGCTCAAAAATTAAACAGTTACAAGCGGGAGGAGGCACGGCGATCGATGAAGGGATAAAATTAGGTATTCAAGAAAGTTCTACCGGCAGCAAAGGTTATGTGTCTCATATTTTTCTGCTTACCGATGGTGAAAATGAACACGGAAACAATCAACGCTGTTTAAAATTAGCCGCAGTAGCGGCTGAGTACGGTATCACCTTAAATACCTTCGGTTTTGGCGATCATTGGAATCAAGATATCCTAGAAAAAATTGCCGATATCGCCGGCGGAAGTTTATCCTATATCGAAAGACCCGAACAGGCTTTAATTGAATTTACTCGTCTGTTTAACCGTCTGCAATCTGTGCGGTTAACTAACGCTTTCCTGCAATTAGAATTAGATGCTCGGACTCATTTAGCCGACTTAAAACCCATCGCCCAAGTTGCCCCGGAAACCATAGAAATGACCCTACAACAAGAGGGCAATTTTTACATCACCCGTTTGGGGGATTTAATGATAGATGAAGAAAAAATTCTCCTCCTCAATCTCTATATTGACCAAATTCCCCCCGGTACTCACACCATAGCTAAGGTGAAGATTCGCTACGATGATCCCGCTTCCGGTCAAAAAGGGCTAGAAACTGCGACTGTTAGCCTTAATATAACCTCCCAAGCTCTCTATCAATCCCAATTAAACGATCAAGTTCAGAAATCGATTCTGACTTTAGCCAAATATCGTCAAACCCAAATCGCTGAAGAAAAATTAAAACAAGGCGATCGAGCAGCCGCCGCCACCATGCTACAAACCGCGGCCAAAACTGCCCTACAATTGGGAGAAAAAAACGCCGCCACTGTCCTCCAAACTAATGCCACCCGTTTACAGGTGGGAGAAGAATTGAGCGAGGGAGATTTAAAGAAAACCCGCATTATTGCTAAAACAAGACTACAAACCGATGGAGAAACCACTCATTGAAACAAAATCCCAATTCCTAGCAAAGCGATAATCACCCCGAAAATCGCCCGCAAGTTAATCCGATCCCCCATCATGGCTGCGATCGGTAAGACAAATAAAGGACTGGTGGCGGTGAGAGTTTGGGCAATACCCACAGGAGAGAATTTTAGAGCAGTTTGCTGTAACCATATCCCTAAAAACGTACTGCCGAAAGCGGTGATAATAATAATAGCAATCAGACGCAATGACCAGTTAATCGCTGGTGATGATTCCTGACGGCGAAAAAACATCAGAATTAACACTATTCCCGTCCCCGCTAACAGACGAAAAAGGGTACTCTGCAAAGACGACATTCCCGACTCCACCAGTGCCTGACGAGATAAAACCGCCCCCACCGCTTGGGAAATCGCTGCGATTAAAGCCCAGGCAATTCCTCGCCGCCAAGGACGTTGACTATTGATTTCGGGAGTTTTTTCGGAAATAACCCAAGCAACCCCGAAGATGGTCAAAATCATGCCAATATAAGCCGATATTTTCAGGGATTCCCCCAAAAAAGTCGCCGCTAGAATTGCTCCCAAAGGAGGCGAAAGGGTTTCTAACAGTAGGGTTTTTCGCGGTCCCAAATAATTAAGGGCGGTAAAATAGGCCGTGTCACCGATTCCTATACCAATTGCGCCACTTGTCAAGAGTATAAATACCGAACTTTGCTGATTAATATCGCGCCATTGTCCGGAAAGGGGCAGCGTCAGGGCAATTAAAGCGATCGCGACTACTCCTTTCAGAAAATTAAGCAATAAAGGCGGGATTTTCTGGCCTAATAGGCTATAAATCGCCGCAGAAACCGCCCAAAGCGCCGCCGCACTCAAAGCCGCTATCTCTCCCGTTAAATTTTCACCGAGACTAAATCCGTTGAACATTATCATATTTGTCAGGAGACAGTATTAAGAAGACTCCGAGACTCCGAGACTATTTTTATTTATTATCCCCACTTCCCACACCCCACACCCTTGACAATCAAGACAGTTGCTAATTTAGTGATTTAATAAAACCGACCACTGCTGCAGAAGATAAAAACTATGTGTATTCTCGGTTTTGATCCGGGTAAGGATAAATGTGGGATCGCGGTCAGGTCATCGACGGGGAAAATTTATACCCATGAGGTGATATCATCGTCACAAGCGATCGAGCGTTTAGCCAGTCTCTGTCAACAATATCCGATCGAATTATTGGTGATGGGGAACCAAACCACCTCGAAAAGTTGGCGCGAAAAAATTGCCGCTCGTGTTACTATCCCGATTACTCTAGTAGATGAACGCAATAGTACCCTAGAAGCTCGCGATCGCTATTGGCAAATGTTCCCCCCCAAAGGATTACAGAAACTCATCCCCCAGGGTATGCGTCTTCCCGATCGTCCCATTGATGATATAGTGGCGATTCTGCTGATTGAACGTCATTTACAGTCCAAATAATGTCACACTACAAAATAGACACAGCAGGGTGGATTGACGATGCTCCTAAGTAAAGGTTTTGAAGTGGAAATGTATACCGGAACAGCAGCCGGAGAAATTATCGGTTTATCCGATCGCATTGTCAAGGATTTAGATGGTTTTGTCCGGGAACCGGATAGTCGTAACGTAGAATATACTACGGCTCCCATGACTAACTATGACCGTCTTTTATGCGCTACTTTAAAACCTCGTCTGGCTCTACGGCGATATTTGCGTCGTTTAGGCGATTATACCCTCATCCCCGGCAGTACCCTCTCCTTGGGCGATAGTCAACATTTTTATCGCAGCGACCCCCACAATCCCTATCATGACTATATTGAACAGACCTACGGCACTAATGTAGTCACGGCCAGTATTCATATTAACGTCGGTATTAGCGATTATGAGGATTTAATGCGTGCCTGTCGCTTAATTCGCCTAGAAGCTCCTTTATACTTGGCTTTAAGTGCTTCTTCTCCCTTTCTCGACGGTAAAATCACCGGTTCCCATTCCCGTCGTTGGCAAGTTTTCCCCCAAACTCCTGCTTATGTTCCCCTCTTTGAAAGTCATAAACATTTTGTCACCTGGACTGAGGAACAATTAAAACTCGCTACGATGCAGAATGTTCGTCATCTCTGGGTGTCAGTACGTCCTAACGGTAGCAATCGTCCCTATAATCTCAATCGTCTAGAATTGCGAATTTGTGACCTGATTGCTAATCCTATTAGTTTATTAGCAGTTATGGCTTTTTTAGAGGCCCGTTTAACTCAACTTTTACAGGATCCCCAATTAGACCCCTTAATTTTAAGTCAATTACCCAGCAGCAATCGTAGCGACGATTTATTAACTTTAACCCAAGAAAACGAACAGGCTGCCGCGCGTTTTAGTCTTGATGCCACCCTGAGACATTGGTACGATGGTCGAGAAATCTTGGCTAGGGATTGGATTAAAGACCTCTATGTTCAAGTTTATCCGATCGCTAAAGAAAGGGGTTTTAGTTGTTTCCTCTCTCCCCTACAAAAAATCCTCCGCGAGGGTAACACTGCACAACAATGGTTAAAACAATACGACCAGGGTATGGATGTTAAAAGTATTATCAAACAGGCAATTATTACCCTAGAAAAAGAGGAACGAGAGTTAGAACATAAATTATGTCAGCATATTTTAGTTGCTTAAATAATTATTTTAAGGTCATGGTAATTAAACCCTGTTGACCGAGAAGAATTTCCCGCAGCAGCGTACAAATTCCCACCCAGATAATTGGAGAAATATCCACTCCTCCCAAGGGGGGTATGAGTTTACGCACGGGGATTAAAAAAGGTTCCGTGGGCCAGGCAATAATATTAAAGGGAAAGCTATTTAAATCTACCTGTGGATTCCAAGTCAGCACGATCCGTAAGATAAACAAAAGGGTCATCAACCCTAAGATAATTCCCAATGTCCAACCTAATGCGATCGCTGTGTCCATAGTCTCCAATCCCTTCTTTTTTACCGATTATCTTCCCTAAAATATAACAGTTTTTGTCTCATTTAATCATCCTAATCGCCCCAGCACCCTGACAGCTGTTCTTGTCAACCTCCCGGGTAAAAATGCCGCCAGAAAAAGTCCCAATAGGGCTTGACAAACTAGCTAGACTTGACTTATAATTTTCTTATAGTGGGAATCCGTGTCGCCCTGTAACCCCCCTCTTTTCAGTCCAGATAACGACCATCTTTTGCTGACCTCAGAAGTAACTTAAAGATGACAGAATTTCGCATCGAGAAAGACAGCATGGGAGAAATTCGCGTACCTGCCGATAAACTTTGGGGAGCGCAGACCCAAAGATCCCTACAATACTTTAGTATCGGTGATAATCTCATGCCCCGGGAGATGATCGCGTCCTATGCCATTCTCAAAAAAGCCTGTGCAATTGTCAATCAGCAAAAAAATCGTCTCAGTCAGGAGAGAAAAAACCTAATCTGTCAAGTCTGCGATGAAATTTTAGCCGGACAACACGCAGATAACTTTCCCCTCTACGTTTGGATGACGGGAAGTGGCACTCAATTTAACATGAACATCAACGAAGTCATCTCCAATCGTTGTAGTCAACTGACGGGGAATCCTTTGGGGAGCAAAACCCCGGTTGACCCCAACGATCATGTTAATATGTCCCAATCGACGAATGATTCCTTTCCCTCGGCCATGTATATTGCCGTTGCCTTGGCAGTCAAGGAAAAATTAATTCCCAGTTTGCAACTATTACGGAATAGTCTCGATGAAAAAGCGCAATTATGGGCAAATATAGTTAAAATTGGTCGCACTCACCTACAGGATGCCACCCCCTTAACCCTCGGACAAGAATTCTCCGGTTATGTGGGTTTATTGGATGATGGCAGCGATTGGCTAGAAAAATGTCTAGAAAAAGTCTATCGTTTATCCTTGGGAGGAACAGCAGTCGGTACGGGAATTAATGCTCCCCCAGATTTTGATCGAGATGTGGCTGCCGAAATCGCTAATCTGACCAAATTACCCTTTATTACCGCTCCTAATAAGTTTACCGTGCAAGGTTCCCATGATGCTCTGGTTTTCTTGAGCGGGGGACTGAAAACTATCGCTAGTTCCCTCTATAAAATTGCTAACGATATCCGTTTACTTAGCTGTGGTCCCCGTTGTGGAATCGGAGAATTACAGCTGCCGGAAAATGAACCGGGTTCTTCAATTATGCCTGGGAAAGTTAATCCCACCCAATGCGAAGCTTTATCGATGATAGCGGTGCAGGTGATGGCTAATGATTTAGCGGTGACGATGGGAGGCGCCGGAGGACATCTGGAAATGAATGTCTATAAACCGCTGTTGATTCATAATCTCATGCAGTCTATCCGTTTGCTCACGGATGGTTGCGGTAATTTCTGTCAGTTTTTGGTTCAGGGGATGACTGCTAATCAAAAACAAATTGAGACTTTTTTAAATCAGTCCTTGATGCTGGTGACTGCATTAAGTCCCGCGATTGGCTACCAAAAGGCTGCCTACGTCGCTCATTATGCCCTAGAAAAAGATTTAACTCTGAAAGTGGCAGCCTTACAACTGGGATACATCGAGGAAGCGGATTTTGATCGCATTGTTGACCCCGCTAAGATGGTTAATCCCTACGTTGCCGATGGTTAATTGTCTGAGGGGTTGACTACCGTAAAAATCAGAGGTCGCAGGCAGGCACGGATTCCCATTATATATATAAGTATAAGGCAAGCGGCGGGATTTGTCAAGCCCCGCCGGTGAAAATTTCCGCTAAACTTGGCTAATGATAGCGAAGAAAACAAACAGAAAAACCATAAATGCCCCTGCCATGCGGAAGAAGGATTTAGGAAGATTAATAACTTTCTCCAGTTTCAAGAAACCCACCAGAAAATAAGCGGCGATTGCCAGGAGAATCGGGATAACCACGCGCAAGATTGTACCAAGGGGACTGGAGAAAAATTCACCGATTTTATAGCGGGGTGTATTTTCTTCCGCGTGAGGAGGAATAGTTACACTTGTCCAAGTTTCTCCCCCATCGGTGGAACGAAAAACTGTAGTTTTAGCGCCACCAAAACCGAATAAAGTTTTATCTTGAGCGTAATTAGGAGAAAACTGGACCGAGATCCCAGAGGAAGGGATACTATGAATTTTCACTAGGGGTATTTTAGGATCACCAATTAGCTTAAAATTTTCCCCGCCATCGGTAGATTTAAACAATCCATTTCCCTGTAAACTAACCATTACCGTGCGATCATTAGCATAATCAGGAGAGATAGCAATGGTTTCTACTGATGCCTGCGGATTAAACCCTGGTTTCTCTAATTTTGTCCAACTTTTAGCCCCATCTTTGGTGACAAACAAACCAGAAATTGTCCCAGCAAAAATAGTTCCATCACTGGGATAATTGGGAGACATTGCCAACTGCACATTAGAGCTTTTTGATAGGGGGGTTCCTTGACTGACATTTTTCCAAGTTAGTCCACCATCGACACTTTGATAAATACCCTCTGTTCCCGTGACAAACAAAGTTTTATCCTTAGCAAAATCGGGGGAAGCTACCATGGCAGGGGCATAATTACCGAAAATTCTGCCCACTTCACTGATATTTTTAACCGTATTTCCTCCATCGGTAGAACGAAATATTCTCCCCTGCTGATTGCTGAGAAAAAGAGTTTTATCCTTGGCAAAATCTGGGGAAGGAACTATTCTCGGACCGCGGACTCCTTCATCAATTTCGATAATTTTCCATAAATCACCACCGTTAGAGGATTTGGCAAATCTATTGCGTAAAAACCCAGCAAAAATAGTTCTATCTTGTCCATAGTTAGGAGAAAAGGCAATGTCAAAGAAACGCCGGGGATCTTGCCCTGATTCTTCCGGATCTTTACCAAGTCGATAAACTTCTAAACCGCGATTAATTGGTGTCCAAGTTTCCCCTTTATCCCGACTGATGAAGATATTGCCTACATAATTAGTAATGACGACGGTGGCATCCTCGGCATAATTAGGAGAAACCGCCATGGCGATAACTGTTCCCCGGGCTAAAGTTTCTATTTCCTGCCATTGTTTGCCGCTATCCGTGGTTTTAAATAAGCCATTAAATCCCCCTAAAAACATCGTATCTTGAACTATTTTTAAATCGATAAAGTGGGGAACTTTATAATCATCAGCCTGGGGATCTTTGGTTAAACCCTCGCTCATTTTTGTCCAAGTTTTCCCCCCATCTTGGGAAACATACATTCCGTCATACCAAGTGATGACATAAAGGGTAGAATTTCGGGCATAGTCGGGAGAAATAGCAATGTCTTCGATGATTTTATCTTTAATTCCTTCGTTAACAGCTTGGAAGGTTTTACCATCATCAACGGTTTTAAAAATACCTGCTTCTTTTGTACCGACAAAAAAGGTTTTATCCCTGTCTAGATTAGGAGAAAAAGCAATTGTATCCACTGCCCCCACATTAGCAGGTAAGGGGAGATTCTGCCAAGTTTTCCCCCCATCGGAGGAACTGTATAATTTACCTTCTTCATCCCCGAAAAAAATTCGCCCCGGATTGTTGGGGGTAATAGCTAGAGAGGTTATCAGTGCCGTGGTGGGGAAAATATTTGACCAATTTTTACCGCCATCTTCGGTTAAATAAACCCCTTTTTCTAATCCCACTGCTGCTGCTATATTGGGATCGGAAGGGGCAATTTGTACAAAGTTAATAAAGTTAGTTGCTAAACCCTGATTAACTTTCTGCCAAGATTCCCCCGCATCTTCACTTTTATAAATACCATCGGATCTTGAAGCTAAATAGAGAATATTTTTATTGAGGGGAGATAGGGATAGGGAACTTAATTCCCCCGTATAATCTAAACCTTGAATTAATCTTTTCCAGTTGCTACCTCCGTCGCTAGATTTATAAAAATTATTTCTTACTAATATATATACTGTATTATCTGTCTGGAAATCGGGAGAAACTTCCACTTGACTAATCACATCATGGGGACGATGGGCAAAAGCAGCATTACTCCAAAGACAAAAAACTGTAGCGATTATCAATAAAATGAGATTAAACTTGTGGGCGAATCTCAGCAAACTTTGGCGATTAATCATACTTAAACTGCTAATATCAAGGATAAAAATTGACCTAATCTAGCAAAGGACGATCGGGATTTAACCAAGGGGTCTGTAAAAGCATAGACGAAAATGGCTATTATAACCATTACTAAAATCAGGCTTATTTGCTATCAGCATAGATTAGAGCCAATCTCTACACTTTGATTATTGTAGAGACTCATTGCCTTTTGTAACCCTTGTTTGAGACCAAGTTCGATCGCTTTTCTGGATAAGTCTAACACTTTCAAGATCACTTGGTTTTCTTGGGGGGTGAATCGGCCTAAAACGTGGGAAATAGTTGCTTTTTCGCTTGATTTACCGATTCCTATGCGTAAACGAGCGAAGCTTTCCGTGCCAACGTGGGCAATCATCGATTTAATACCGTTGTGTCCGCCCGCCGATCCCGATAGACGGATTCTCAACCGGCCTAGGGGCAGATCCATATCATCGTAAATGACTAAAATCGACTCCGGCTCCAGTTTATACCAGTCCAGCACCGATCGCACCGATTGCCCAGAGCGATTCATATAGGTTTGGGGTTTCAAAAGACGAATTTTGCCCGGGAGAGGACTGTCACCCTCGGCAATAAAACCTTGAAATCGCTTGTTTTCCTGCCAAGATAGCCCCCAATCCCGCGCTAGGGCATCTACCGCTTCAAAACCGATATTATGACGGGTGCGATCATATTTGGGTTCGGGATTACCCAAACCGATAATTAGCTGAGGAATGATTAAATTAGGGGTTTTATCGGAATTCATAGGGGAAAATCGGGCTTTTAACCATGACCCGACTCTTATTATCCCCGAATTAGCACTCCGAGCGCTGGAACAAAGTTTCTAGATAAACCTTGGCACAGCTATTTTGCTCCTCAAAATTCATCCTTTCGGAGGATTGACAATTAAGTAGAAAAAATGATATAGCCGCCGTAAACACACCATCTTGATCCCAACCGGGGTGAGTTTCTAGATATTGTTGTAGGGATTGGTGGAGGATTTCGGGGATTTCTGCCAAGATACTGACTGATGTATTCATATCGTTTACCTCTAAATCTGAAGTGGGGAAATCCCTGACTGGTGCAGTGGACAGTAAGGACTATTGTGAGCCAAGTTGGGGGGAGTTGCAATATTACCAGATGTAAAGGAATGCTTTAGAAAAACTTAATATTTACGAGGTAATAAGGGTTAGAGCTAGATTTTATTTACTTAACTTAACAGTAACTCAGTATCTATCGATGGGAATTTTTACAATCAAGATTAATTTTTTCTGGAAGCAAGTGCCGATTCTATCGCTGTTGCCTGTGGAAAAGTCTGGGTAAACTGTGGAAAACTTGGGAGTGAGTGGGGAAATACCGGGGAATGTATGGGGGAAAACATTGGGGAAAAATAAGATTTGCAAATTTTAGTCAGCAGTGCTGCTCAAATCCGATCCCTGATAGCTGTCTCACAAGTCTGGGAGTCTCGACGCTGAGTGCTGGCTGCTATGCTTTTACCACCAATACGGAACAGGTAGCTTCTGCCACCACGAGACTACTAACAGAATCTTCGATCACCCGTTGAACTCCCGTTAATCCCCGACTGCCGATCACGATCAGATCAGCATGATAGATATTAGCTAAACGAATAATTTCCTCCGCTGGATCACCAAAGATGACCTCGATTTCACTAGGGGCAGCAATCTGGGATTGATAGCAGCGCAATTGATCTTCAATAATCTCACGGGAGGGGTGAGGGCGATCCACCGCCGATTCATCTCCTTCTTTGCCGAGGATATGGGTGAGGATAATGCGAGAATTTGCCGTTAGAGAAAGGGAATTCAAGGACTGAAGGACTCGATCCGATAATTCCCCACAATCTAAGGCAACAACGATATTTTTAAACATTTTGACTAAATCCTACCGCTAAATAAATTTCCAATTAAGATTCCAGAGCAAAAAATCTATAGATAATTTTATAGGTTATTGCGATCGGTTAAGATTTCGTACCCCGTGGCGGTTACTAGGACAGTATGCTCAAATTGAGCGGAGAGAGCATTATCCATCGTCACCACCGTCCAACGATCGCGCAAAGTTCTGGTATGTTTAGATCCCCCATTGACAATTGGTTCAATTGCCAGAGTCATCCCGGCGCGGAGTTTGACATTGGGTAACTGATTAGTGCGAAAATTAAATACCGAGGGTTCTTCGTGGAGATTTCTGCCGACTCCATGGCCGGTAAAATCTTCTACTACCTGGAAACCGTTAGCTTGAACGTGATCTTCGATCGCTCCTGCGATATCGAGCAGATAATTGCCAGCTTTTACCTGATTTATGCCTTTATATAAAGCTTCTTCCGCCACGCGGATTAATTTTTCGGTTTTTGGAGAGACGGAACCGATCGCGATCGTGATACAGGAATCCCCATGATAACCTTGGTAGTAGGCCCCCGTATCTACCTTTAACACAGAACCAGCTTTGAGGCGTTTTTTCGGGCTAGGGATACCGTGAACGACTTCGTTATCGACGGAGGCACAAATCGAGGCAGGAAAGCCATAATAACCTTTAAAACTGGGAGTAGCACCCATTTCGCGGATACGTTTTTCCGCATAGGCATCCAAATCCGCCGTCGTCATCCCGGGTTGAGCGATCTCGGCGATTTCCTTGAGGACTGTAGCGGCAATTTTACCCGCTTGTCGCATAATCACGATTTCGGCGGCGGATTTAGTCTCGATTCCCCGGCGGCTTTTCTGTACTCGCGGCGAACCTACTTGCTCTGGAGTTTTAGTTTCGGGAAAAAGCAGCTTGGTTAGGATGTTCATGGAAAGTTGGCTGTCGAGTCTTTAACTTAACTTAGCATTTTCCCTGCGATCGATGACTGCTCTGGAGAAATCAAGGGACATTGAGAAAAGCTATAGTAGGGAAAAGGCTATTTTTCCGGCGAGGTGACAATTTATGGCAGTCAAAAAAGAGTTTTCCAGTTTTCAGGAACTGTTGCAAACCACTAATCTCCCCGTGTTAGTGGATTTCTATGCCACTTGGTGCGGTCCTTGTCAAATGATGGCTCCGATTCTAGAACAAACGGGAATGTATTTCAAAAATCGCCTACAAATTGTCAAAATTGATACAGACAAATATCCTAATTTAGCCACTAAGTACGGTATTCAAGCTTTACCGACTTTAGTAGTCTTTAAAAACGGTCAACCGATCGATCGAATCGAGGGAGTGGTGCAGGTTAACCAACTGGTTCAACATTTACAAACTCTGTTGTAAGATAATTTTGAACCAGAACTAGGAGTTAGTGTCATGGCAAAGGCGATTTGGAATGGTGCAGTGGTAGCGGAAAGCGATAACTGCGAAATTGTCGAGGGAAACTACTATTTTCCCCCCGATACCATCAAAGCTGAATATTTTCAATCCAGTAACACCCATACCATTTGTTCTTGGAAGGGAGAGGCTAGTTACTATACTCTCAGGGTAGATGGACAGGACAATAAAGATGCCGCTTGGTATTATCCCGATCCTAAGCCAAAAGCCCAAAATATCAAAGGATATATCGCTTTTTGGCGAGGTGTGAAGGTTGAGAAATGATCGCCATCTACCCCGGCAGCTTCGATCCAGTTACATTCGGTCATTTAGATATTATCGAACGCAGTGTGCCACTATTCGAGCGAGTAATCGTGGCAGTTCTTTGCAATCCCCATAAAAACCCCTTATTTAGCGTCGAACAACGCATAGAACAGATCAGTTACTGTACAAAACACCTGAAAAACGTTGAGATAGACAGTTTTTCAGGATTGACGGTTGAATATGCCAGATTGAAAGGGGCCAAGGTACTTTTGCGGGGGTTGCGGGTCCTCTCGGACTTTGAAAAAGAACTGCAAATGGCCCATACCAATAAAACCCTCTGGGAAGGGATCGAAACGGTTTTTTTAGCCACCACCAAAGAATATAGTTTTTTAAGTAGTAGCGTGGTTAAAGAAATCGCTCAATTCGGTGGCTCCGTCACCCATCTAGTCCCAGAAAACGTTTCTAGAGATATTTACTCATACTACAGTTAACATACTAGAATACAGTAATGAGGACGATCTGAACCTATGGCGCGCCGAGAACCTAATGATCGCAGAAAAGCAGTACCTAACACTTCTAATAGTGGGGTTCCCAGTCCACCCGTCGATTTCGATATCTATCAGGATTTGGCGCGTCTGCAAGAGATGATTTTTGATAGTTTCCATATCCCCCTCACCCGTTGGACAATCATCGATGAGGGACAGATAGCCGAACAGATCGATCTCATCTATGAAACCGTGCCACCAGCAGTACAGAAAGCTTTAGCAATTTTGCAGGAAGAACAGGAAATTATCACTAAAGCGGAGGAATACGCTCAACAAGTCCTTCGTTCCGCTCAACAAAGAGCCGCCCAAATTCTCGATGAGTCCGGTATTATTCAACAAGCAGAACGGCAAGCGGCCCAAATTCGTCAACGGGTTCAGCAGGAGTGTGAATCCTTGCAACAACAAACCCTCGATGAAATCGAACAGATGCGTCACAGCACCTTGCAGGAAGTGCAACAGTTACGACAAAAAACCCAAGCTGAATGTCATGAAATTCAAAAAGGCGCTGACGACTATGCCGAAGCGGTTTTAGAAGATCTTGATCGACAATTAGGGCAAATGTTACAAGTTATCCGCAACGGTCGTCAACAGGTAAGATCGAAACCAACATCGTCAAAAAATCTACCCGGAGAACGTCCTTAATCAGTGATCAGTGATCAGTGATCAGTTATCAGATGTAAGTTTTAAGTTAATTAGTTAGTTAGTTATCTTCATCTTTATCCCTGTTTACTGTTTACTGTTTACCGAACACTGAAAAGAACCAAACCTCCGATTCCTCACCGATAACTGATAACGGAATTTCATGAATAACCCCTCCTCGAATTCCCATCTATTCGGACGCTTTCTCGGCGGGTTATTAAGCTGGAAAATTTGGTTATTTGTCCAGATATTTCAAGGCAGTAAAAGCTTTTATCGATTCCTGTATCATTATTTATATCGTCGTCCTAAAATCGATCGTATTCTCGGTAGCGATGTCATCTATATTCCCGATAAAAAACTTTATAGTATTCCCCTTGATGTGGTGAAAATGGAGCAGCAAATGGTTAATAGTGATCGCCAGCAGTTGACTTCTATTACTACTTGGAAAGTTAAAACGATTCATCCCACCATCACCGAAACCGAGATACAATTCCACGATATTACCGTCGATTTACAACAGGTACACCTGATTAAATCCGATCTTAATAACTACGATTATACTAACACTCGCCGCTTGGCTCCTCTGGTGAAAACCTTACTTTTTGAAATTAACCCCAAAATTGCCAGTTTAGTAGAAAAGAGAAATCAATTACATAGACTGCGAAATCTGGCCGCATCTTCCGAAATTTTTCATTCACAAACTCCATTATATGATCGAGCAATTAATCAAGTCCAACTAATTATTGATCAAGCGGAAACTTTGAGACAAGAATGTTTAAAATTTATCCGAGAAACCCTGATCGAACGGGAATTAGTGCAATGCGATATCGATAGCAATCTCGTTGATTGTACCCTCGATTTTGCAAGTCAATATCAACTAATTCAAGAAAAATATCAACTCTGGAAAGAAGAAGTACAAGCTTATTTTCAATTAAAAGATTCTTCCCTACCTAAAAATTAACTATGGTGATCAGTATTCAGGAGTCAGGAGCCAGTATTCAGGAGTCAGGAGATTATTTTTATTTATTCTCCCCACTTCATAATTCATAATTCATAATTCATAATTCATATACTTTTTCAACAGGATTTATTATTATGTCTAGTTTAATGGCAATTCGTGAACATATTTTTGCTTGGGGAAAACGCACCTATATCATGGGTGTTTTGAATGTTACTCCCGATAGTTTTAGTGATGGGGGAGAATTTGACAATGTTGAAAATGCCCTGCTACAGGCGATGAAAATGATCGAGGCCGGGGCTGATATAATCGATATCGGTGGTCAATCCACCCGTCCGGGAGCCGAAGAAATTAGCCTAGAAGCAGAATTATCGCGAGTTATCCCCGTAATCACCGCTATTCGACAACAAAGTTCTATTCCTATCTCTCTCGATACCACTAGGGCGATCGTGGCAGCCCAAGGTATCGCCGCCGGGGCCGATTTGATCAATGATATTTCTGGGGGAACCTTCGATCGCCTATTATTGCCTACGGTGGCTAAATTGGCTGTTCCCATCATCCTCATGCACCTGCGGGGCAATCCGCAAACCATGCAATCTTTAACACATTATGAGGATTTAGTCAAGGAAATTAAAGAATTTTTACAGAATCGCGTTAAGGAAGCTGTACAGTGGGGCATTGCTAGGGAAAATATTATCATCGATCCGGGGATTGGTTTCGCCAAAACTGGGAGACAAAATCTTGAGTTATTGCGAGAATTAGGGCAATTTCGGGATTTAGATTTACCTATTTTAATTGGATTGTCGAGAAAACGCTTTATCGGCGAGATTACAGGCAAAGATGACCCAAAAGAACGAGTTTTCGGAACGGCGGCGGCCTGTGCCTTAGCGATCGCTAAGGGGTCCGATATCCTGCGCGTCCATGATGTGGCCGCGATCATAGATGTGAGTAAAGTGGTGGACGCAATCGAGCGAAGTTGAAAATTTTTGCTAGTCTTAGAATCATCCACAGTTCGATCGAAATTAGCGATGAATAGCCAACTAACCAGCGATCATTGTATGTTACCCGTGATTCGATCTCCCCGGGATTATCAAGTTTTTCGCATTAGCGCTGGGGATACGAATCGTTTAGCGATCGTCTTCGATTCTACCGTAGCGGGGGATTCCTTGACCGTCTGTGTGGAAATTTTCGATCCCCACGGTTGCACCCCTACCCATCGTCATCATTTTGCCGTAGAAATGTTTTTTATCCTCAAAGGGGAGGGAATGGCTATCTGTGATGGTAAACCGATTCCCCTAGGTCCAGGGGATAGTTTATTAGTCCGTCCCACGGGTATTCACGAGATTAGAAATGTGGGGGACGGAAGACTTTATGCACTATGTTTTATGGTTCCCAATGAGGATTTTTCGGAATTAATTCGCAATGGTATCCCAGAGGAGTTAGACGCAGAAGATTTAGAGGTGTTGATGGGAACTATTAAAGGATAATCAAGCAATACCATCCCTTAAATTTTGGGCTTTTTTTTCAGGAAAAGAGCGATAAAAAAGGTAAAGGTTCCTCCCAGAAGTCCGAAGATTAGCCAATTTAATCTGGGATAGCCTTTATTGATAGCGATGACTGTAGCAATGCCACCGATGAGACAATGCCAGAAAAAAAGCAACAAGAATAAATCCAAGCTCGGGGAAATATCAGCAATTAGTTTCATATTTTATCAGTAGAGCGATCGAGTTAATTATTTAGATAGCAAATCTCTAGAATTTTTCCAATGACCGAATCCCTGACCCGATTTTATGTTTATTCACATCTATAAGTATTTCTCTTATTTTTTTGTCCAAGGCCATTTTGTTCCCATCTCGGTTAAAGCTGAAAAAACTAGATATAGAATGAGAAAAGCAACACAAAAGAAGAAAGTCAATAAGTCGTTATTCATCGAGTTATCCCTGATAGCTTAAAGGTCACTAATTCACTACTATTGATGCTTTTCTAGACTGTTGAAACAGGATCGATCATTGTTCCTGTTGTGCCAAATAGTTAAGCACTGTTTCCAGAGTCAAGTCTAAGCGTTCCGAGATTTGTTGCGGGGTTAAACCGAGGTCTTGCAGTAGAGGAATTGTTTTCAATTTTTGCAAGTTTATTCCCTGTTCAATTCCCTGTTCAATTCCCTGTTCAATTCCCTGTTCAATTCCCTGTTCAATTCC
>NZ_JAJTDH010000143.1:0-6334 GCF_021300285.1 Microcystis sp. 49638_E5
ACAGAAAAGAGCTTCTAGACTAGACATAGATGGGTTGGGGGTGCTGAGTTTATATATTTTTCAGCTTACTAGCCCCCGCCTTTTCTTTCCTCCCTTATCCCGAACTGACGTTAAGTAAACAGTAGTCATAAGAGGGGAGCATCTCATTTATGCAAGTGAGTAATTATACTTATCCATAAAACTGGTTTCTAGCAAGGCTTTCAAAATAGCTTGACATAAAAACCTGATTTAGGGGTTACAAAGGTGAGATGCTCCCTCATAAGAGATTCTCGAAAGTTATTTACAATTTGCAAGTAAGGTGAAGAGCTTTGAGTCCACGGTGCACGATACTCTTACGCCATTCGATTGGTTCGTTTTGTAGTTGGATATCGGGTATCTGTTGGACTAGGCTATTAATGGCGATCTGTCCTTGAGTGCGTCCTTGAGTGGCACCGACACAATAATGAATTCCCGCTCCGAAGGAAAGATGACGACTCTTTTCCCCTCGGGTGATATCGAGTCGATCCGGATCGGGAAATTGTTCTGGATCACGATTAGCGGAGGCTAGATAGAGATATACTAATTCCCCTGGCTCGATAACTTTACCATCGATCTCAACTCTTTCCGCCGCTTCTCTGGCGATCATTTGGGTCGGTCCTTCATAGCGCAATAACTCTTCGACGGCACTGTGAATCAGTTCAGGATGTTGTTGGAGTTTTTCTAGCTGTTCGGGATTACGGAGTAAAGAGAGTACTCCGTTGCCGATTAAATTAATCCCGGTAGTTTGTCCGCCACTTATTAAAAGAACGCAGATCGATAGTAAATCCTCTTCCTCTAACTTTTCCCCTCGCTCTCTCGCCGTAATAAGATCGCTGAGTAAATCATCCTGTAAGTTGTTTTTTCGATCATTAATGAGCACTTTGAAATATTCGATCAAGTCTAGAGAGACTTGATTAAGATTTTTGTACCCATCGAGAGAGAGCATCGGTTCAAAAATTTGATAGAATAGCTCGTCCGTCCAGTAGTGAAGGCGATCGTGATCGGGTTCAGGTAGTTGGAACATTCTCCCCATCAGGGCTTTTGAGAGGGGACGGGCGAAATCATTGATCACCTCCATCGTTCCTTGCTGGCGGAAGTTATCGAGTAACCGATCGACGGTCTCCTGTAAAAAAGGACGAAGGCGATCGGTCGTCCAATAGACGAGGGCTTTACTGGCGACCGATCGCAAGCGGGTGTGATCGGGAGGATTCAAAAATACAAACCATTTTTGTAGGTTTTCCGTCATCATTTGAAACTCGTGGGTATCGATGCGCTGACTCCCTTTGGCGATACGTTCTGGGACGCGATCGGCATGAAAACGAGGATCTTGAAGAACGAATTTTATATCCGCGTAGCGAGTCAGTACCCAAGCTCCTGTAAAGCTTTTATGGATGGGATCTTCGGTGCGTAGCTGGCGGTAGATCGGATAGGAATCGGCTTGGAATATAAAAGGATTAAATCGCATAATTCGAGGGGGAAAATAATTACAAAAATTAAGGAGAAATTGGGATAAAATTTAGAGATCTAGGGCAGGTTATCCAAACAGGATTTTAAGGTTTCACCCAACTTCTGGACGTGCGGTTCGTGGAACATAGTTTTGTGGTTACCAGAAATAAGGTGTGATTCCCATTCTCCCACCGCGAATTTCCCCCAGCCGAATTTTTCCTCGATATACCATCCCTGACCGAGCGGTTGTTCCAAAGCTTGAAAGAAAGTGACTTTCCCGGAATAGGTCGGCAGCTCTTGTAGGTACTTTTCGGCCATCTGGGTATGATCGGATAACATCTGCAAGCCCGGATCGTCTGCGTCAGCACGAACGACGATTGCGGGGGCTGGTTTCTCTAAAAGTAGCGTGTTACGGTGGCTAGAGGACTGCTTGCTTTTGCGGATCAACTGGTAAGCTTTGCCGCGGATTTTTTGCGTGATGTAATTCGTTCCGGAGTGTCGGACGCTCTGCCAATGCTGTAGGATTCGTTTGGCGAGGGAAAGACGCTTGAAAGAGTCGGGAACGATGGTATCGAAGAGAATCAGGAGGGCGACCGGCTCCCCGCGATCTTGCAATTGTCGAGCCATCTCGAAGGCGACAAAACCACCGAAAGAATGGCCGCATAAATGATAGGGCCCTTTCGGTTGTAAGAGTTGCATTTCTTGGATATAGTGAGCGGCCAGATCGGGGACGGTAGTGAGCGCTTCGGCGTATCGCTCGGTAGGGACAACTCCCAAGCGGTAGTGTAGTCCGTACACGGGCTGTTCCGCTCCGAGATAGGGTAGGAGGGAACGATAGGTTTTCAGACCTTTGCCGAGAACGTGGATACCGAATAGGGGAGGGCGGGAGCCATTCGGCTGGATCGGCACTAGGGACTTCCGGGGAACCGACCAATTTTCTTGGCGAAGAATCGCAGCTAGTTGTTCGATGGTCGGGGCCTCGTAGAGAAGGGCGAGGGGAAATTGTCTGCCGTAGGTTTTTTCGATCGCTACGAGAAGACTGGCGATCAGTTTAGAATCGCCTCCCAATTCAAAAAAGTTATTGTGAATGCCGATCGGTCGTAGGTGTAAGGTGTTTTCCCAAATCTCGATCAGTTCCGCTTCCCATCGATCTCTGGGAGCGACATACATTTCCTCTAGCTCTTGTCCGGGGGAGCTGGAGAGGGTTCGGCAAACCGAATCCTCTACTGGTCGTGCGAAATCCCCTTTTACTTCCTCCGTCTCGATCCAATAGCGCTGACGCTGGAAGGGATAGGTGGGTAGAGATAGACGCTGTCTCGGGCGATCTCCCTCAAAGGCCGACCAATCGATCCCGATCCCCCTGGTGTGTAGGTGGGCTAAACAGAGAAGCAGGGATTCCCATTCCGAGCAAGCGTCTTGCCAACTGGAAAGCCAAGTTCCGGGAAGTTTTGGGTCAGTTGCGGGAAATTCCCAGTGCCGACCGATTTCCAGATAGAGATCGCATTCTGTCCCGGCGAGTTCGGCCAGTTTTTCCGCCCGTCCCGTCCTGGGGGTTTCCTGGTACTCTCCCGTGGCGATGGCGGGAAGGATTGTCTCTAAACTTACGGTTCCTGTCAGGCAGGCGGCGATCGCCTCGCCGATGCCGTAACCGAGCGACGCCTCGGCAACGATCCCCCAGGATTTCCAGACTTCGGCGAGGGCGTATTCTAGGGCGAAACTGAGGACGGGGGTATAACGAGGGAAGGTATCGGGGGCTTCTCGATCATCTTCGGGGTAGAGGAGGGAAAGAAGCGGTTTTTCTAGATAGGGAAGTAAAATTCGCTCGCAGTGTGCTAGGGCCGAGCGGAAAGTGGACTGGGTGCGATAGAGATTATCGCCAGTGCCGACTCGGGGATTTTCCTGGCCGGGGAACCAGAAAGCGACTTTGGCCGGCCGACGGCGATTGATTTTGCCGTGAATGATGCCCTGACCAGGGTGGCCCGTTGCGAAAAGGTGCAGGCGATCGCCGAGTTGTTCGAGGGAGTCCGCCACGATCGCCAGACGGTGATCAAATGGCGATCGCCCAGTATTGGCGGAGAAACAAACATCGGCGAGGGAAAGTTCCGGGTGAGCCGACAAAAACTCGTGATAGCACAGGGCCAGTTCCCGCAGGGCTGCTTCCGTTTTTGCGCCAAGGGTCAGTATCTCGAGGGGGCGCTCTGACGGAGACGGAGCCGATAGTCGGGCTGGCCTCTCCTCGATCACCAGATGGGCGTTCGTACCGCCAAAACCGAAGGAGTTAATCCCAGCGATCGCTGGTTCTTCGCTCTCGGGCCACTCGGTGAGATGGGTGTGGATGGCGAGCGGCAGACGATCGAAACGGACGTGGGGATTCGGTTCTCGGAAATGTAAACTGGGCGGGATCTGTCGATGCCACAGGGAGAGAATCACTTTAATCAGCCCGGCCATCCCGGACGCACCCTCCGCGTGGCCGATATTAGTTTTGACCGTCCCGACGGCGCGGGGAGGCATCGAGGAATCCTCGCTAGAGAAAAATTCGCCTAGGGCTTTCAGTTCCATGTAGTCCCCCAGTACCGTGCCGGTTCCGTTGGCCTCGATGTACTGAACTCGGGAGGGGGAAATGCCCGCCCGATCGTACACTTGGCGGAGAAGGGTTTCCTGGGCCTTGGGGTTGGGAGCGGTTAAACGCTGGCCGCGGCCGTTCTGGTTGGTCGCGCTGGCCCGAATCGAGGCGTATACCCGATCACCCTCGGCGATCGCCCTAGATAGGGGCTTCAAGATCAACACCCCCGCACCCTCGCTCCGCGCGTAACCATTGGCGGACGCGTCAAAAGACCGACAGCGACCGTTTGGGGAGATCATGCCACCTCGGGATAAACCGAGCCACACGCCTGGCAGTAAATTCACGTTTACCCCACCGACAATCGCTAGGCAGCATTCTCCCATTCGTAAACTCTGACAGGCGAGATGGACGGCCACCAAGGAGGAGGAGCAGGCTGTATCGATCGCCAGGCTCGGTCCAGTTAGATCGAGCGTGTAGGAGAGACGGTTAGCGATGATACAGTTCGAGTTATTGGGAACCGTGTAGCCATCGACCTGTTCGGGCTGATTCATCAGAAGAGCGTAGTAATCGACACTGGAGACCCCGACGAATACCCCCACCGGGGAACCGGCGAGTCGTTCGGGAATCTGTCCCGCGTCCTCTAGGGCTTCCCACGCGACTTCCAGAAATAGGCGCTGTTTGGGATCGAGACTAGGGGCTTCTTGGGGATGGATACCGAAAAATTTCGGGTCGAACCGATCGATTCCCTCCAGAAACCCCCCCCATCGGTAGGAGCGATCATCGGGATCATCTAGGGGGACTGTACTCAAGGCGGCCAGTTCTGGGCGATCGCCTGGTACTGCGGACACCGTATCGATCCCGTTGCGGAGATTTTCCCAGAATGCTTCAGGAGTGGGGGAACTGGGGAAACGGCATCCGATCCCGATTACCGCAATTGGTTCTCTATCAGTTATCATCGCTTCATCTAACAGAAAAAATTAGTTTATCCGGTGGTAACAGGCAGGGATTTCAAACCCCTCAGAATAATGTTTTCCCGCCACTCTAACGGATCCGGGGAGAGTTTTAGGTCGGGAAAGGTTCGCACGATCGCCTCGATGGCGATCTGGCCTTCGAGACGTGCCAGGATACTCCCTAGACAGTAATGGATACCGTCAGCGAAAGCGAGATGGCGATTGTCCGAACGGGCTAGATCGAGGTGATCGGGGTCGGCAAACTGGGCGGGATCGCGGTTGGCAGCCCCGAGACAAAGATAGACGAGTTCGCCTGCACCGATCGTTTTTCCCCCCAACTCAATATCCTCGGCGGCGACCCGGCTGGTAAATTGTGCGGGACTGTCATAGCGCAGGAATTCTTCTACTGCGGTAGGGATTAGTTCTAGGTGTCGTTGCAGTTGGCCCATCTGTTCCGGGGAACGTAAGAGGGCTAACATCCCGTTACCGATCAGGTTAACCGTTGTTTCTTCCCCGGCTACAAAGAGAAAAATACAGATCGACAACAGTTCGTTCTCACTTAGTTTGTCCTCCTGTTCGCGGGCTGTGATCAGGGCGCTGAGACGATCCTCGCCGAGAGCGAGCCGTCGTTCTCCGATCAGTCGTCGGAAGTAATCGATCATTTCTCCAGCTACCTCGTTGAGGTACTCGTAATCGCCGAGCGAGCGCAGGGGATCGACTACCCTGGAGAGTTCATCCGCCCAATGACGGAGCTTGTCTAGATCGGCGGCGGGCAGGCCGAGCATCTTGGCGATGACCATCACCGGCAGGGGAGCGGCGAGATCGCCGATCAGATCCAGCCGCTCGCGGTCTTTGACCTGATCGAGTAGTTGGTTCACCATCTCCCGGATCTGGCCCCGCAAACGCTCCACCTCGGCCGACGAGAAGGCTTTGCCGACCAGACTCCGGAGTCGGGTATGGTCGGGGGGATCGAGGAACAATAACCAAGTTCCCGTAGCGATCGCCAAGGCGGCGAAATCCCCGGCGGCTCTGGGTACTACACTTTTGGCGGAGATCCTTCCGGACAACTGTTCCGCGCGAAACCTCGGATCGCGGAGAACTTTCTTGATATCGGCGTATCGGGTCAGTACCCAGGCTCCGTTGAGCGAGCTTTTATGTACGGGATCGCTCTCCTGGAGGCGATGGTAGGTCGGGTAGGGATCGCTCTTGAAACTAGCGAGAAAAGGATTAAAAATTATCTTTCTAACGTCAGTTCGGGATAAGGGAGGAAAGAAAAGGCGGGGGCTAGTAAGCTGAAAAATATATAAACTCAGCACCCCCAACCCATCTATGTCTAGTCTAGAAGCTCTTTTCTGTC
>NZ_JAJTDH010000005.1:0-70156 GCF_021300285.1 Microcystis sp. 49638_E5
TAGATTTATTGGGAGTTTCCCTGATTTGTACCCAGTAACGGGGTGCTGTAAATTCTCTTAATCCCTTCTACAGCACAGGTTATGGCCTTTTGTCAACGGGGAAGTCCAGGTATAATAGACGGACTACTATATGTTAAATCTATGGAAGCTCTAGATTTTTGCGATCAACTACAATGGACAGCAGAAGCAAAAGCAAAACTGAAAAATATTCCCTATTTTGTCCGTTCCCAAGCGCGTCAAAGGATAGAAGAATTAGCTCGTCATGCCGGTTCCTATCGAGTTACCGTGGAAATGGTAGAACAGGCTAGAATAGAATTCGGACAGTAGATTTTTAGCCGCCAATTTGCGACATAGTACGGGTATAAATGCCACTTGATGTGCCGGAATCACGCAGTTTAAAGTTTATTTCTGCCTTCAGTTCTATTAATTCCCGCACTCTTTCCCTGATTTCTGCTGGCGAAATTCCCTGACGGAGGGCAGTTTTTAGGTCAATTTGTCCGGTTTCGTTGAGAAGACAGGGACGCAACCAACCATCGGCCGAAAGACGTAGGCGGTTACAGCGATCGCAAAAACATTCCGACATCTGACTGATAAAGCCAATTGTACCCTTAGCCCCCGGAATTTGAAAAACATCGGCCGGACCATTTCCCCGCACTTGACCCTCATTTAAGCCCCATTTTGCCCGAATTCGCCCCCTTAATTCCTCGCTCGCAATCCAAGCTTTTTCTTGAAATAAATCACCGTTACCGATGGGCATAAACTCGATAAAACGGACGTGCCAACGCTTATCGATGGTCAAAGCCGCTAAATCTTCCACTTCTGCCTCATTTATCCCCGGAATCACCACCACATTCAATTTTAAGGGGTCAAAACCCACTCTCTGGGCTGCTTGAATACCTGCCCAAGTTTTTTGCCAACGACTCCGGCCGCGATTACCGATAATTTTATCAAAAGTGTCGGGGTCGAGGGAGTCCAAACTGATATTAATCCTTCTTAGTCCGGCTTCATACAACATTTCGGCTAAATTGTCAAGTAAATAGCCATTAGTGGTCAAGGCTAAATCGCTAGTGGCAGATAAAGAGGCGATATCGCGCACAATCTCCACTACTTCGGGATGTAAGAGAGGTTCCCCACCAGTAAGGCGAAATTTGCGGAAACCGAGGGGAATAAAGACATTTTTGACTAAAGTAAGAATTTCCTCCCGGGTGAGTAAGTCTTGCGCTCGAACAGATGCCAATTCTGCATCTTCAGGCAGACAATACTGACAGCGAAAGTTACAGCGATCGATTAAACTAATCCTGAGATAGTCAATTTGGTTCATGTTCACGAGCAAATACTGTTATAAAACTTCATGAATTTATCATAACAATTCTGGCTCGATCGATATCTAGACATCGGCTACATCTAGATTTTAGTCTATGATGACAATAGATTTGCTCAATGGCAAGGGCAAATAACGATTGGTAAATTTGATAATTTTTCTTGATTGTACTTAAGTAGGTAGGCGTTAAAAATTATCAGACACCCCCCTTATCAAGGGTAGGGTTGATTCATGAATCAACCCTACCTTATCAAGGGGGGATTAAAGGCAAAATCGATTTTTAATTTAATTATAACCAACTACTTAACTAAAAAGGTCGGCTAACACCCCAAAGAAATATTAAACAATCCTCTAGATATGGACAAACAGAATACTATCTAAATGGAGCGAGCCAGTAATGCTATGATCAAAAAATAATTATCTTGAGATGGTAATTTGTGTGATTTTACCTTTTTTACTACCCATTGCCCAAACTCCTCCTATTGTAGAAATAATTCGACCGGCGCAGGTGCGTCCTTTGCCGAATCAACTAGATCAAGTTCCCGTTTTTAATAGCAATAGTCCTGAATTATTGCTAGGAGAAGGGATTTTGCTTTCGACTTTTCCCCCCCAAGAGAAAAGTTTCCCCTCGGCCCATTTAAATTATGCTTTTCAGGGACGCTTTGATATTTTTGCCCACCATGTAGCGAGGGGGAGTTTTCCCGATAATTTACGCACCCTTTATCTGGGTATATTACTCCACAATCCCAGTCCTAATCCCGTCACCGTTAAAATTCTGCAAGGGGCCAGTTATTTGAGTCAACCGGATGCAGCTTTTATCGATTTACCTGCACAAGTGGAAAATAATCAGGGGACAGTTTTTGCAGGTCCAGGAAGTCGGGTAATGGGGGATATTTTAATGGGGCAGCGTCAGGATATTTTTCCCGATAGTCAGGATATTTTTCCCGATAGGATTATTATTCCGGCGGGGGAGAGTTTTATGGTCTTAAATGCGGCGATTCCCGTGCGCGATTTGACTCCCCCTTTAAACGGTAGGTCCACTTATCTCCGTCTGGAAAGTGACGGTCTTCTCTACGCTGCTAGTTTAGCTCTTTATGCACCCCTAGATGAAAATGGACAGGAAAGACCACCAAATCTGACAGAGTGGCAAAATTTGCTAGAAAAAGGCGATTTATCGACTCCGCGCGATCGAGCGCCCACTCCTCCCCATAGTCAAGGACAGATAATTTATGGACGGGTAGCGGGGGTGTCCCAAGGTTCAGCCTGGCCTGCCCGATTGGTCGATCGAGCTTCTTTATGGTTAAATATTCCTGATTCTGGTCAATCTATAGCCTATGGGATTAGTACCCTACCCGGGGGCAAATTGGGAACGGAACAAAATCAAAGTGCTAGTATGTTAGTTCGCTATCCCGATACGGCCTATCAAGCTCATGGTAATTACGGTGTGGAATATAGGTTAAGTTTACCTCTATTTAATGGGAGTGATGAGGCGAAAACGGTGACTATTGCGCTAGAAACACCGATTAAAGAGGATATTATCGGGCAGGGTTTGCGTTTTCTCGATCCGGCTGCCCCACAAGTGTTTTTTCGGGGAACAGTAGCCGTCAATTATAGCGATGACCAGGGACAGGCACAAAGCAGATTTTTCCATCTCGTCCAAAGACGCGGACAAGAGGGGCAATCTTTAGTGAGTCTGACTATTCCTCCGGGGGATTGGCGTGTAGTACAGGTAAATTTTTTATATCCACCAGATGCCACTCCTCCACAGGTTTTAACGATTAAGACCGAGTAGAACAAGTTTAAAATTGGCCGTTAACGATCGCAATATTCCATTGACCGTCTTGGTTGGTTTCAAAGGCAATTTGGCGACCATCACCGCTAATAGTGGGATTGCGGACGCTTCCCCGCAGGTTAGCGGTTAACAGGGTTGCACGGGATCTGGAACGATCATAAACCATAACATCACTTTTACCGCGTTCGCTGGAGATATAGGCAATTAAACGACCGTCAGCATTTAAAGATGGCTGATCTTGGCTAGAATCGCCACGATTTAGGTTAGGAAGATTAACTAGGCGCTTTTCTTGCAGATCGAATAAATATATACTACGACGACCGGAGCGATCGGAAGCGAAGGCTAAATAGCGACCATCAGCACTATAACTGGGAAATTGATCGGGAGCAAAACTATTTAAACCACCGGTGGGAACTTGAGGAGTGATCAAAAGAGGGGAATTACAGCCACTTATCCCCGATAACAGCCCAAAAGAGGCCAAAAACCGCCCCAGCCAGACAAAAAAAAATTTTTCTTTCATCTTGACTTTTGACCCCAAATGTGCTAGTAACTTTCTTCCTTGCCGACGGTTTTGAGGGTCAGTAGTTGATTGCCTTGACTGAGACTATCGGCGATCGCTTCTCGAATCGGCAGGTCAATACTGGTTTCAGCGAGGATTTCTTGGGCTTTTTGCCGCAAATCTGCCCCGGTATCGGCATCTACTTGGTCTAGATCGAGTAATTCCTGCGATAGCTGTTCGATCGAATTCGGGTTAGTCATAGCTCAGGCTCCCAACAAGCTTAATTACAATCCCATTGTAAAGAGGGTCCGGTCCCTAATTGGGGATTTTTTGGCTTTAATTCAGGATTGATAAGCTGTTCGTAATTTAAATTGCTTGTTGAGATCAGGCGGTCGGCAGGAGGCCGGAGATTATTTTTATTTATTCTCCCCACTCCCCTCTCCCCCCGCAACGGCTCGCAGTGGTCTCCCCCCACTCCCCAATTCATAATTCCTCCTCTCCCCACTTCATAATTCATCATTCATAATTCATAATTCCCTCCCCCTCAAAAAAATTTTCCTGGAGGTGCTTGACATAACCCTGATGATGAAGTTACAATCAGAATTGTCGCAAAAATGGGATTGTAGTTCAATTGGTTAGAGCACCGCCCTGTCACGGCGGAAGTTGCGGGTTCGAGCCCCGTCAATCCCGTAGAAATTTAGGTTAGAGTCACCCAGGGCTAGTTAACCTGTGGGCAGTAAGATAAATGAACAGGATCCCACTGCCTAGATTTGTTCTAATTTACCGATAAACCAGCATTAGCTTGAATATAATCGGGTAATTCAATCTTTACCGGTTGTATCCGCCAGATTTCCTCGCAATATTCCCGAATCGATCGATCGCTAGAGAATTTTCCCATGCGGGCCACATTAAGAATTGCTAAACGACTCCAATGTTCTTGATCTTGATAGGCGCGACCGACTTCTTCCTGACAGTCGATATAGGATTGATAATCGGCCAGTAACATATAGGGATCATCGTAGATAAGATTATCCACAAGCGGACGAAATAAACTACTATCACCCCGGCTAAAAAATCCCGAACCAATGAGGTCTAATACTGCCCGCAATTCTTCGTTATGGTAATAGTATTCTTGGGGATTATAACCGGCAGCTTTCTTAGCATAAACCTCCTGGGTGGTCAAGCCAAAAACAAAGAAATTTTCCGCCCCCACCTCTTCACGAATTTCGATATTTGCCCCATCGAGAGTACCGATAGTTAAAGACCCATTCATGGAGAATTTCATATTACCAGTTCCCGAAGCTTCTTTCCCGGCGGTGGAAATTTGTTCGGACAAGTCGGCAGCCGGATAAACCCGTTGACCGAAGGTGACATTATAATCGGGGAGGAAAACCACTTTTAACCGTCCTCCAATTGTCGGATCATTATCGATCACTTCTGCCACAGAATTAATCAATTTAATGATTAATTTCGCCATAAAATAACCCGGGGCTGCCTTACCACCAAAAATAAAGGTACGGGGGGTAATATCGAGATTGGGATTATTTTTGAGGCGATGATAGAGAGTAACGATATGTAAAACGTTGAGATGTTGCCGTTTATATTCATGAATGCGTTTTACCTGCACATCAAAGAGGGTACTAGGATCAACTTTAATGCCGACTTTTTTATCGATATAATTGGCTAAATCTGCCTTAATATCGTATTTAATTCGTCGCCAAGAGTCCCGAAATCCCCCATCATTCACATAGTTCTCTAAACCGCGTAAATCCTCCAGATGTTTAATCCAATTTTCGCCGATTTTTTCGGTAATCGCAAAAGTTAAGCGGGGATTACTAGAAACTATCCAGCGCCGGGGAGTAACTCCATTGGTTTTGTTGCTAAACTTTTCGGGAAAGAGTTCATAGAAGTCGCGCAGAACATCTTTTTTAAGTAATTCTGTATGGAGGGCTGCCACCCCATTAATTGCCTGGGAACCCACACAGGCGAGGTGAGCCATACGGACGTATTTTTCGCCGCTTTCATCGATTATAGACAAACGGGACATTTTGCCGTCATCATGGGGATAAATAATGCGAATTTTATCCAAGAAACGATAGTTAATTTCGTAGATAATTTCCATTAATCGGGGGAAAAGACGACCAAAAATACTCAAAGGCCATTTTTCTAAAGCTTCTGGCAAAAGAGTATGATTAGTATAGGCGAAGGTATTTTGAGTAATAAACCAAGCTTTATCCCAATCGAAATGATGCACATCAATTAACAAGCGCATTAACTCAGCTACCCCGACGGAAGGGTGAGTATCATTCAATTGTACTGACCATTTTTGATGAAAATTATCGAGACTGGGGTTCTCATGTAAGTGAATACGAATCATATCCTGTAGGGAACAGGAAACAAAGAAATATTGCTGTTCTAAACGCAGTTCTTTGCCTTGAATTGGTTCATCGTTAGGATAGAGAACTTTACTGATATTTTCCGAGTGAACTTTATTATCCACCGCACCATAATAATCGCCACGATTAAAGCGACCAAAATCAAAAGATTCACAAGCTTCTGATTTCCAGAGACGCATGGTATTAGCGGTGTTAACTCGATAGCCGAGAATTGGGGTATCGTAGGGAATTCCTTTGACTACATAATCGGGAATCCAACGACTGCGATAATTACCATTTTCGTCGGTATAGGATTCGGTATAACCGCCAAATTTTACCTCTACCGATGATTCTGGTCGGGCAATTTCCCAGGGATTTCCATACTGTAACCACTTATCGGTTATTTCCACCTGCCAACCGTCGTGAATTTCTTGATCAAAGATACCAAATTCGTAGCGAATACCGTAACCAATAGCCGGAATTTCTAGGGTAGAAAGGGAATCAAGATAACAGGCAGCTAAACGACCTAAACCACCATTTCCTAACCCTGGTTCTTCTTCCTGGGCAATTAATTCTTCTAGTTTTAATCCCGATTCGCTGACAGCTTTCTGAACCTGTTCGTAGATACCGAGATTAATTAAATTATTAGCTAAATGGGGACCGACTAAAAATTCGGCCGAGAGATAACAAACGGTTCTGACATCTTTTTTTAGATAGGTTTGTTGGGTGGTTAACCAACGCTGCAATAAACGATCGCGTATGGTATAGGCCAGGGCCATGTAAAGATCGTTTTTGCTGGCTAATTCCGGTAATTTACCTTGAATATAGAGTAAATTATCCCTTAAAGCCCGTCGGATAGTTTCTGTGTCTAATCCTGTTCTGTCGTCTTCGATGATAATCGGACAAACAAAAGTTGACTCTGGAGATGGATCCATAGGAGTTTTTTTACTGAAGATTGGCTGCTCTTAGTTTAAGATAACCAGACCCAAAATTATATCAAGAAAAGCTTAAATCTTGACTAAGATTAAGGTATAGTAATGACAGAGTTAAAGTGATTAAATTTCAATTACCGACAGAAAGTGAAGACAGGGGAAAGTTTGAACAATGGGTGCTTTTGTGACGGGTGGAACGGGTTTGAGCGGGGCGATAATCTTGGGAAAATCGCCCTCTATACCCCTTGATGGCGTGAAAATGTCAAAACAGTCCATTTACTAAGATTCCTCGAAGGCAGTTGGTTTCAAACCAGTGGAGATATTACTTATTAAGACTGAGTAGGAAAGGAAAAAGATGGTCTCAACTGTGCTGAGATGCTTAAGTAGTTAGGTGTTAAAAGTTGTCAGACACCCCCCTTATCAAGGTAGTAGGGTTGATTCATGAATCAACCCCATGAATCAACCCTAGGGGCAGGGGGGATCAGACGCAAAATCTATTTAATAACTCATCTAGGAAAACCTGTTCTTGCTAAAATAACTCCAATTTTAAGTGCCATCATCCCCCCAAGAACACTGCCCAACCAGTAAATTAAACCGAAAGTTAAGTTTCCCTGCTCTAAAAACTTGTTGACCTCTAAACTATAGGTGGAAAAAGTTGTATAGGAACCACAAAAACCCGTGGCAATCATCAATCCTAATTCTGGGGCAATTATGCGAATATTTTCCCTAATCATAGTAAAAATATAGGCAATAATTAAACAGCCAGAAAGATTAACAAAAAATGTCCCCAAAAATTGCCATTCTTGACCGAAAAGACTTTCAACTAATTTTGCAATATAAAAACGACTCAAAGCCCCAAAAATAGCCCCAATCGCCACGGATAAACTATAACGTCCCCTGAAAAAATTCATGCTGTCTCTCCTGCCCTTCAATAGTCAATAAATTGGAGAATTAAGTAGCTGGTTATAATTAAATTAAAAATGGATTTTAGGTTCGATCCCCCCTGCCCCCCTTAATAAGGGGGGTGCCGATAGGCGGGGGGATCCCCCCTGAGTCCCCCCTTAATAAGGGGGGCATCTGATAGTTTTTAACGCCTACCTACTTAACCTAGAAAAACTTCGGCAATAGCTGCCCCAATTCTCACGGCAATCAATCCGAAAATGATACTAGCAACGGCAAAAAAAAGACTGAGAAAATTTTGTTGATTGCGCCAGAGTATCAGGGTATCTAAACTATAGGTAGAAAAGGTGGTATAAGCTCCTAAAAATCCCGTTCTAACCATTAAATCTAGTTGGTGGGAATAAAAGGAAAAACTGGGTAAAATAGCCAAAAAGAAACCGATAGCTAGACAGCCAGTTAAATTAATAATAAAGGTTCCAGATGGAAAGCGCAAGCCGAATTTTGCTTTTGTCCATTCGGTAATGTGATAACGAGATAACGCCCCCGGAACCGCTCCTGCTACAATTGCGAAAACATCGTTCAAATCTGACATTGTCTCTAATTTTTTTGCTATCTTTGCCTAGGCTCTATGATAATTGATGCGGTTATCGATCGCATGACCCATATTTTCAGGGGTGTTATTGTCGAGGACAACCCTCTGATTTTAAAATAGAGGTATGAAAATTCAACCGCGTAAACGTTTTGGACAACATTGGTTAAAAGATGAATCGATACTCGATCGCATCATCGGCGCTGCTAATTTACAATCAGAGGATCGGGTATTAGAAATCGGCCCTGGTACAGGCATTTTAACCCGTCGTCTTCTCGATGGCGCTCAATTGGTTGTCGCTGTAGAAATTGATCGAGATCTATGGACAATTTTAAATAAAAAATTTGGCCAACAAGATAACTTTCATCTCATCCCGGGCGACTTTCTTAGCCTTAAACTGGAGCAACTGCCGCCGGTTAATAAAGTAGTGGCTAATATTCCCTATAATATCACCGGTCCGATCCTCGAAAAGCTGCTCGGTTCGATCGCCCATCCCTTCACCCCCCCTTATCAGAGTATTACCCTCTTAGTACAAAAAGAAGTCGCCGAAAGATTAGTCGCTGTCCCCTCCACCAAAGCTTACAGCGCTCTCAGCGTCCGCATTCAATACCTTGCCGATTGTCAATGGATTTGTGACGTACCCCGGCGGGCCTTTTCCCCCTCTCCCCGGGTAGATTCGGCGGTAATTCAGCTTTTACCCCGTGTTTTGCCGAATAATGTCAGTAATCCAGCCTTTTTATCCACTTTAATTAGCTGGGGTTTTGCCAACCGGCGCAAAATGTTACGCAATAATCTAAAAAATTGTCTAGATAGCGATCGATTAAGCCAAATCCTGACACAATTAGAAATTAATCCCCTCGCTCGCGCCGAAGATCTCAGTTTATCGCAATGGATTGACTTGGCGGAAAAATTAGGTCAATTGCCAAAATTTTAGATTTTTTTTCTTGACAAATGCACAGTTATACCCTTCTAGCCCCCGCTAAAATTAACTTATATCTAGAAATCGTTGGCGATCGCCCTGATGGTTTCCACGAGTTAGTCATGGTGATGCAGACGGTGGGATTATGCGATCGCATCACTCTCCGGCCGAACGGATTGCAGGAATTCCGCCTCTTTTGCTCTCATCCCCTCGTCCCCCAAGATAGCAGTAATCTCGCCCATCGCGCCGCCACTTTGATGGCGAGGGAATTCCCCCGCATCTTTGCCAATTACGGCGGCATCGATATCACCATCGAGAAATATATTCCCGTGGCTGCTGGTTTAGCGGGGGGTTCCACCAACGCGGCGGCGGTGTTAGTTGGCATCGATTTAATCTGGGAATTAGGCTTAACCCGTCCGGAATTAGAAACTTTAGCGGCAAGATTGGGGTCCGATACTTCCTTTTGTGTGACAGGAGGAACGGTTATCTGTACGGGAAGGGGAGAAATTCTCGATCCGATCGCTCCTCTGACCGGATTATGGGTGATTTTAGCCAAATACGACCATTTATCCGTTTCTACACCCTGGGCCTACCAAAGCTATCGGCAAAAATTTCAGGATACCTATCTGTCTTCTCCAGAGGACTTTCATCACCGTCGTCAGCAGGTGAGTTCTGGGGCTTTGGTACAAGCGATCGCCCAGAAAAAACCAGCCGCTATCGGCAAATTTATCCACAATGACCTCGAAAAGGTGGTTTTAACCGAATTTCCCCTCGTAGCCGAGTTAAGACAGGTTCTGGGCGATTTAGGCGGCTTGGGAACGATGATGTCAGGCTCTGGCCCGACGGTTTTTACTCTCTGTTCATCTCAGGAAGTGGCGGAAACTATCGTTAAAGAGGCCCGGGAAATTCTCGTCGCTCCCGATCTACAATTTTGGATAGCCCCAATCACCGATACAGGCATTCAAGTGACTTGAAAAAATGATAATTAACCTCTTGTAAAAATCAAAAATTGTTGTTAGGGTTAGGAGTCAGTAGTCAGTAGTCAGGAGAATTAAGAATGAATGATAATCAGTTAAATGGTCTATTTACAGATTTTATGCGATTTAATCCTTATTTTTGACGTTTTTGAACCCTCAAAAATTAATTATGCAAGAGGTTTCATTAACCGCCTTCACCAAGATAACCAAACTCGCGGAATAATTGCCTCTCGATCGCTCATTTCTCGCCTTAAAATTTGCCAAACCTGCTGAAACCATTGTCGCACTTCACCGCTAGAATTACCCCGATAACGACATAAAAGACCATCTCCTAAAGTGCTAGTAACTCCCATCTCTCCTTCTAGGGAAAAATCTCTCACTTTCTCAATTAAATTTCTGCCTACCGGTTGACCGATATAAACTAAAGTACCGATCAGGGCGCTATCATTTAAACCAGAAAATCCCTCGATCATTTTACCACCCAACAGGAAGGAGCGATCGAGCCATAAAGGTTGTCCAGATCGCCAAATTTCCCAATTAGAATGCCATTCTCCCGCTAAAAATTTCTCCCCTCTCGCACTGCGACCAAAACGGGTAATTTCCCATCCCAACCAACTGCTATTTTCCCCTAAATCCACTCGTAAATGTTGGCGAAATGCCGCCCCATTAAAGATAATTGTTTCTTGGGGTAGCCATTCTAAACCGGCATTGTCATCGATTTTAATCTCGATTAATTGTTGAGCTATCTGACCGTTACTCTGGTAAACTTTTCCAGCAGAAGCAGTGGTAATCAGGGCATTAGTAGCGGCTTGGAGATGAATTTTTTGTTGCAGAACATCACCGCCAACTATTCCCCCCGCCGTGTGTAAAATCACCGTATGACAAAGGTTTTTTCCTTCGGGATAAAAAGGTCTTTGTACTTTTAAAGGGGCGGTAGCATAGACGTGATTAATCTCGGTTGCGAGATTTTTTTGCTTGTAAATTAGTTCTAGGTTTCCCTGCCACATTATTGCTCCTCGGTCATGGTTTCTAAAAATTGCCGATAATTTTCGGGACTGAGATTAATTTTAACTTCTATTTGCTGTTCTTTATCCCTGATCAGTAAAATATATTCACTTTCCGCTTTTTTGCCGACCAGGAGAGGATTTTTTAGCTCGAATTTTTGATAAACCAGATGGGGTTTTGTCACCCGAATAACTAAACTAGGTTGGGATTGGGGATAAATGTATAATCGCTCCTGTTCCCGATCTAAAATTAATTGTTTAGGTGTCATGCTTCTTTCGTCAGCAAAAGTAGATTTATGCCAATAGAGGGTAATCCCCCGAATTTGGGGCATTTGAATGCTAAATTTTTCATCAAAACCTTGCTGCTCCCAATTAATATCTTCCAGAGAGCCAGTATCGGTAATTAAACGCTGTTGCCAGAAGACTTCCTTAAGATTTAAATCTTGCCACCATTGGCTAATAATTTGGAAATTATCCAGACTATCGGGGTGGGGATTGGCACTTTGCCAGAGGAGAGGAGTAAGCATTTTGGGGGAATTTTTGCGCTGGGAAAATCAGGTTAATAGTCTTCGCTGGAGTTAAGGGATCATTAATCTCAATTATCATCGATTCTCGAGCTGCCGATCGGGCCATGGTATTAACTCTCGATCGCATTTTTATTTTATCCTAATTATCGAGGGAAAAACTGCTAAAAGTAGTCTTCACCATTTGCTTTTTCCTGTTGTGATCGCTGCTAACTTGACACTATTCTAAACCCCAAAAAAGAGAGATTTTATGGTAAAATAGTCGTACAAATGGGCATATTCTGCACATCAAAAGGGTAAAAACCCGACTTTTAGCGAATTTAATCACAAAAACGCTTTTTTTGCCTTGTTATTGGAGTTAACCCCCCTATGACCGCCGCCCAGGATCATGTCGTCCCCACAGACTTAAGCAATGAAATGTCCCGTTCCTACCTAGAATACGCCATGAGCGTCATCGTTGGGCGAGCCTTGCCCGACGCTAGGGACGGACTGAAACCCGTACACCGGCGCATTCTTTATGCGATGTACGAACTAGGATTAACCCCCGATCGCCCCTTCCGGAAATGCGCTAGAGTCGTCGGGGAAGTATTAGGAAAATACCACCCCCACGGGGATACTGCTGTTTACGATGCTCTCGTCCGCATGGCCCAGGATTTCTCCATGCGCGATCCCCTGATTAACGGTCATGGTAACTTCGGATCGATCGATAACGATCCCCCGGCGGCCATGCGTTATACCGAGTGTCGTCTGCACACCCTGGCCACTAACGCCCTACTACAGGATATAGAGTCAGAAACCGTCGATTTCGCCGATAACTTCGATGGTTCCCAACAGGAACCCGTGGTTTTACCCTCTAGAGTCCCACAACTGCTAATTAATGGCTCATCGGGCATCGCCGTCGGTATGGCCACCAATATCCCCCCCCACAACCTGGCCGAGATTATCGATGGAACCGTTGCCCTCATCCATAACCCGGATCTCACCGATACGGAATTACAGCGTTATATCCCAGGGCCGGACTTTCCCACCGGGGGGCATATCCTTGGCAGAGACGGTATTCAGGAAGCTTACACCACCGGCCGGGGTTCTATTACCCTGCGGGGAGTCGCCTCCTTTGAAACCATCGAACAAAGGGGAAGACCCGATCGAGATGCTATTATTATCACCGAACTGCCCTATCAAACCAATAAAGCGGCATTAATCGAAAAAATCGCCGATTTGGTCAATGATCGCAAAATAGACGGTATTTCCGATGTGCGGGACGAAAGCGATCGCGACGGCATCCGGGTGGTGATCGAACTGAAACGGGATGCCTATCCCCGCGTCGTCCTCAACAATCTTTATAAACAAACGCCCCTCCAGTCCAATTTTGGGGCGAATATGTTGGCATTAGTCGATAACGAACCGAGATTACTGACTTTAAGGGAGTTTCTCCGGGTTTTCCTCGATTTTCGCCTAGAAGTTATCACCCGTCGTACCCGTTATGAACTCCGCAAGGCCGAGGAAAGAGATCATCTCCTTCAGGGTTTACTAATTGCCCTCGCTAGTCTCGATGCAGTCATTGCCCTGATTCGCAGTGCTGCCGACACAGCTAGTGCAAAAGAGGGATTAGTGCAGAATTTTGGTCTTTCAGAGGTGCAAGCGGACGCAATCCTACAAATGCAGCTGCGACGGTTAACCGCCCTAGAATCGGAGAAAATTCAGCAAGAACACGGGGAATTACTGACAAAAATCGGCGATCTTCAGGATATTTTAGCCAGAAAAGAACGCATCGACAGCATTATCGAGGAAGAACTGCAACAGATCAAAACGATTCACTCTACCCCCCGTCGCACTCATATTGAACAACGGGAAGGAGAAATCGCCGAAACTGACCTGATTGCCAACGAACAGGCCTTAATTCTCGTCACCGAACAGGGTTACATCAAAAGAATGCCCGTTAATACCTTTGAGTCCCAAAATCGGGCAACAAGGGGCAAAGCTGGCGCAAAAATGAAAGAAGACGACGGCATCGATCACTTTATCACCTGCCGCGATCACGATAGCGTCCTCTTTTTCACCGATCGCGGGGTTGTCTATAGTCTCAATGCCTATCATATCCCCACCGGTTCGCGTACCGCTCGCGGCGTTCCCATCGTGCAACTGTTAGAGATTCCCAAAGGGGAGAAAATTACCTCGGTGGTGGCAGTCAGCGAGTTCAGCGAGGATAATTACCTGATTATGCTCACACAAAAGGGATTTATCAAGAAAACCGCCCTCGCTGCCTTTAGTAATATTCGATCGAACGGTTTAATCGCCATTTCTCTCGAAGACGGTGATCAACTACGTTGGGTTCGCTTGGCTAAAGAGGAAGATAGCGTCATTATCGGTTCTCGTCAGGGGATGGCCATTCATTTTAAGGCCGATAGTCAACAATTGCGCTCCTTGGGAAGGGCAACTAAAGGCGTAAAATCGATGAAATTGCGCTCAGGTGACGAATTAATTAGTATGGACATCCTGCCTAGTCAAATTGTCGCCCAAATCGCTGAATCTAACGAAGAAGAAACCGAGGACGAAAGCGAAGAAATTAACCCCGAAGTGGCTAATAATGGCCCCTGGGTGTTAGCGATTACCATGGCAGGACTAGGAAAACGGGTTCCCGTTACCCTCCTACGTCTGCAAAATCGGGCGGGATTAGGAGTCAGAGTGATTAAATTCCGCAAAAAGAACGATAAATTAGCGGCTCTGCACGTTGTTAACCCCCACGAGGAATTTATGATTATCACCGAACGGGGCATTATCATCCGTCAATCCGTCGATGCGATTACTCCTCAATCGCGCTCGGCCGGAGGCATCCGGGTGCAAAAACTTGATGAGGACGATGCGATCGCTGCGGTGGCCCTAGTTCCCCCTAGTGATGCGGAGGAATCTGAAGACATTTAGATTTGCTGGGAAGTGGGGAAGTGGAGTGTGGGGAGTGGGGTGTGGGGTGTAGGGTGTGGGAATTATGAATTATGAATTATGAATTATGAAGTGGGAAGAATAAATAAAAATAATCTTCTGACTCCTGACTCCTGACTCCTGACTCCTGACTCCTGAATCCTGTCTCCTGTCTCCTGACTCCTGACTCCTGACTCCTATCTCCTGTCTCCTTTCCTGAGTATTTGGGATTAAAACTGGAAAAAGTGCATTAATTGGGAGATTTCCTGAGCGTCTAGGGATAAACGCCCTTTAAAATCCACAATATTCTTAAATAATCCCTGTTCTTCTCTGCTTTTAATAATGGCAGCTGCCAAATTATCGCTGATTAGGGGCAGGGTGGTTAACTGCTCGATCGAAGCGGTGTTAGGATTGATTTTAGGGGGTGCGAGGTGACTTTCGGGACTATAATAGGCAAATTCTAGAATCGGTTGCCAAGCTTTCAATCTAGCCACAGGAACACTCAAAGCAGCCGCTAGATCTTCAAGACAAAGCAATTCTACCCCCATACCCAACAATTCCACCAACATCCGCGCTTGATGGATGGATATCCCCGGCAATCGCAGCCAATCATCCACACCCGCTTGACTGACATTAATTTTAATGCCCAATTGCGCCGCCATAGCGATCTCATCGAGGGAACGAAAGCGATAATAGGGATCATTGCTAATTTTGGCTTTTAAAGGGTTAAAAGTGCGCCCTAACCAGTTTTGCGGTGTCATTATAGTAGTTGTCGCCGTTTTTCTTCAAATTCGTACTCAGAAATTAATCCTTCTTGCCGGAGGCGCTCTAATTCCCTTAAAGCTGCCCCGATCGCCTCTACTTGTTTAGGCTCTAAACTGGGGACAGTGGCAGCAGTGGTGGCAGTGGGAAAATAGTTAGCGAAAAATTGGTTATCTTGGATTAAATACCACACCGCATCGATCGCGCAAGCCACCCGGGGAATCGGAGTTTGCCAAAGGAGAAGATAAATAATTCCCCAGAGAGGTTGACCGAGATAGAATTTATGAATACCGGCGATAGGAAAGGGTAAAGCGAGAATGCTGCCGATAAAAGCCAGAAAAATCGCTAATTTACGGCTTTTGGGCTTACTTAATAATTTTTCCACCAGAAGCATGAGACCTGTTCGAGATTGATTTTAGCCTGATCTGAACCTTCTATCGTGAACTACTCTCAAGGTCTTTGAGAGCTTCCTATTTCACGGGGGATTGCCTCAAGACGGACTTACGCCCAGCTTTTGGTCTTATATCCCCTCTATAGGCAGTATCGCTAGTTCCTAACGACAATATCCGTAAGGCTTCATCTCTGATATTTATCGCCGCATTTATGTCCCGGTCATGGATTGTTTTGCAATGTTCACAAGTCCATATTCTAACATCAAGCGGCAAACTACCCACTTGATTCAGACAGACATGACAAGTCTTAGAACTAGGGAAAAACCTATCAACTTCAATATAGGTTTTTCCCTCCCATTCTGCCTTGTATTTAAGCATTGTACAAAACATTCCCCAACTACAATCACTAATAGCCTTAGCTAAATTATGATTGCGTACCATGCCTTTGACATTGAGATTTTCTACCGCAATAACTTGGTTTTCGTTAACTATCTTACGGGATAGCTTGTGGAGAAAATCCTCACGACATCTTGAGATTTTAGAGTGAACTTTAGCTACTTTACCTCTAGCTTTTTGACGGTTGTTACTGCCTTTCTTTTTACGCGATAACTTTTGTTGTTTCCTTTTTAGATTACGTTGATGTTTGGCTAAATGTCTAGGATTATCATATTTACTACCATTACTGGTAATACAAAAATGAGTTAATCCTAAATCAATTCCTATGGCTTTTCCATCTATCCCCCCGCCTTCGTCACCCCCCTGCTCCCCTTGATCAGGGGGAGATTGCCCGTCATCAACTAAAATAGAAGCGTAGTATTTACCGTCTGGGTTTTTTGAGATAGTAACGGTTTTAATTGTTCCTGCAAATTCCCGATGACGAACACAATAAACTAATCCAACTTTACCCGGTAATTTGAGGTAGTCACCTTCAAATTTGACATTAGCTGGATAGCTAATTGATTGTTTACCATGTTTAGATTTGAATCTTGGTAATCTCGCCCGTTTCTCAAAGAAATTTTGATAAGCTTGGGATAAGTTCAAAGCGACAACCTGTAAGCACTGGGAATAAGCATCTGTCAACCACTCATATTCTTTTTTGAGACTAGGCAATAGTCCCTGAATATAGTTTCGTGTCAGTCCTTTTCCTGTGGTTTTATAGGTTTCTTGGCATAAATTCAGGGAATAATTCCAAAACCAACGACAACAGCCAAAGCTTTTTGCTAAGGCTATTTCTTGCTCGGTATTAGGCTTAAGTCTGAATTTGTACGCTTTGTACATAAGAGTTATCAAGAAACCATAACTATGATAACATGGTTTTCGAGAATTGTCTGTATACAAAGTCAGCAGAAGTCCATAAAAGCGAGGGACTTTTGCTGACATTCAGTTAAAATACTCTTTGGTTCTAACATAGGGATAAGCGATGACTACCAGAATCAAGGAAATCTTTCAAACAGGACAACCCGATCAATCCGTCACCGTGCAGGGTTGGGTGAGAACAAAACGAGAATTAAAAGAATTTACTTTCCTGGAAGTTAATGATGGCTCATCCCTGGCCAACTTACAAGTTATCCTCGAACCGACTTTACCCGATTATGAAAATGTACTAAAAGCAATTAGTACAGGAGCGGCGATCGCTGTTTCGGGAAATTTGGTTCCTTCCCCGGGTAAAGGGCAAAATATCGAGTTAAAAGCGGCCGAAATCACCCTTTATGGTGACTGTCCTGCGGATTATCCCCTACAAAAAAAACGTCATTCCTTTGAATTTCTGAGAACCATTGCCCATCTGCGAGCAAGAACCAACACCCTAGGAGCAGTAATGCGGGTTAGAAACGCTTGCGCTACCGCTATCCACACTTTTTTCCAAGAAAAGGGCTTTATTTGGGTACATACTCCCATTATTACCGCTAACGACTGCGAAGGTGCGGGAGAATTATTTACTGTCACCAGTTTAGATTTAAAAAAACCAGCCAATTTTGCCGAGGATTTCTTTGGTAAACGGGCCTATTTAACCGTCAGTGGACAATTACAAGCGGAAGTAATGGCCATGGCTTTATCTAATGTTTACACTTTTGGCCCGACTTTTCGCGCCGAAAATTCTAATACTTCCCGTCATCTGGCCGAGTTTTGGATGGTGGAACCGGAAATGGCTTTTTGTGATCTGGAAGGGGATCAGGATTTAGCAGAAGCTTTTCTGAAATATATCTTTAAATTCGTCTTAGAAAATTGTCCCGAAGATTTGCAGTTTTTTAACGAACGTATCGATAAAACGGTGTTAAGTACGGCCGAGAATATCGTTAATAGCGAGTTTGGCCGGATTACCTACAGCGAAGCGATCGAGTTATTAGAAAAAGCCGATCGTCAGTTCGAGTTTCCAGTAGAATGGGGCGTAGATTTACAGTCAGAACACGAACGTTATCTAGCGGAGGAACTATTTAAAAAACCCGTGATTGTCACTAATTATCCCAAGACAATCAAAGCTTTTTATATGCGTCTAGATGACAATAATAAAACCGTTTCTGCTATGGATATTTTAGCACCCAAGATCGGCGAAATTATCGGCGGTTCCCAACGGGAAGAGCGATTAGATGTATTAATCCAAAGAATGCAGGAACAGGGAATGAATCCCGATGATTTGTGGTGGTATTTAGATCTGCGTCGCTACGGTTCCGTTCCCCACGCCGGTTTTGGTTTAGGATTCGAGCGTCTGGTACAATTCATGACGGGAATGACCAATATTCGCGATGTGATTCCTTTCCCCCGTACCCCTTTAAGTGCCGACTTTTAGAATGATGTCTAGGATCGACAGGAGAAAGGAGGAATGTAGATATTTATTAAATTGTAGCTTAGGCTACAGACTTGGAGTAGAAAATGTTTGTTGTTTCACTGTCCCCCTCTACGTTCTTTGTCCCCTTTCTCCTGTAACAGTTCTTAATGGGTTTGTCTGAGTTTAGCCTGATTGATAATGATAGCGAGCTTGTAAAAAATAAACCTTATTTCCTGTGACTTTATAAACCAAACGATGCTCTAAATCGATCCGTCGTGACCAAGTGTCGGCAGCAATATACTTAAGAGGTTCGGGTTTACCCAATCCTGTAAACGGATCGCCATCCAAAATATCTGCTACTAAGTCTAAAATTTTATCGCCTTTTTTCGGTTCGTTCCGATACCACCAAGCTAAATCTGCTTTGAAATCAGGACTAAAAACGGGCAAATAACCATGAATAGGATTGTTTTTAGGTTTATCTGGCTTATTTTCTCTTTTAGGACTCAATTCCTAGCTCCCCTTTCAATTCAGCTAATGTTTGAGGAGTTGCATCTTCTGTCTGGGTCCATGCTAAAGAGCGAAATAAGCGTTGGGCATTTTCTGGCGATCGCAGTAAATAAACACACTCTAATAAACTGGAAAGCTCATCTTCAGCAATTAAGGCCACATTTTTCTGATTGCGACGCTTAATGACGATAATTTGAGATTCGTCACACACCTGATCTAAGAGACTCGCTAAATTCATTCTCGCCTGAGAGTAGGTGGTTTCTTTGCTTAACATGATTTTTAGGGGAGACTTGTACAACCTTATTGTACAATTTCAAGCTCTTGAACTCCCCAAAAACCCCAAAATCTGAAGGGGGAGAAATATAAAGATTTATTAAATTGTAGCTTTTAATACAGTTGTGGGGGGGGGAGTGTGTATTGTTCTACTATCCGCCTTTAGTGTTGGGTTGGGTTGTTGCTTCACCTAGCTGCGAGGGGACGAACACTTATGTACTGAGTAGCGAATGGTGATGAAAAAAGGATTTTTCAGATGGCTACCAATTTTAGCCTTAACTATAGCTTTATCTTCTAACTTCTATCAGAATCACGATGATATTGCTCAAGCCCGTAATTCGAGACGTGTAAGCAATGGTTTTGCTTTCGAGATTCAGAATTGTAATAAAGACAATAATTCTGTAGTTTGTACTTTTATGGTTGCAAACTTAGGGGAAGTCAGAGATCTTTATTTTTATCCCAAAGACTCTATCATCATTGATTCTACCGGCAAGCAATTGACGGGATCGGAGGGCTGTATTGGAGGAATAGGTCGTGATATAGTATGGGTAAGAGATATGCCTTCTAGAGTCCCCATTAACGGAAAAATTCTCTTTAAAGGAAATTTGCCCGGAAGAATCGTTTATCTGCGATTAGTAGGTTCTGGTTTCTCAGTTGAATGGAGGTAATATATTACCTCGTTCTCAGGTTCTACCTGAAGATTTTTCCTGTGGCAGCAGCATTAAGTAGGGGCGAACGCAATTCGCCCCTACAGGTTTTTTTCGCCCGCTCGCACTTTAATATAGGAACAGTAGGGTGGGCATTGCCCACCCTACCCATTTTTCCTGAATACTGAACCTTATTATTGATTGAGAGAAACAACAACTATGTACACCACAACTTACAACTTACACAATCTTGAGCTATAATCGGCAATGAGGTCGAATCCGAAAAACGATCAGAAAAAACTGCTGATTGCTGAACTTAGAAAAGCAGCAATCAAACATACCCCAGAAAATATTATCAGAATTACTAAAGATCCTAGCGGGAAAATTGTTTTTCTAGAAACAGGAAAAGGAGGAGAGAGAGGTTCTGGATTACTGCATATTCTAGAAAATCATCGAGAAGATTTCCTCCAGAGAGGTATTGCCGAAGAACAAATTCCTGATTTAATTATAACAGCTATTAGTGAGGGGACAATTATTGGCATACAAGGAAAAAGTCGCATAATTTATCAAGTAGAAATCAATGGAATTATTCAGTATGTTTCTCTAGAAATTAGTCATAATGGTTACTTAGTGAGTGCTAATCCAACTCCAACGCGATTAATTAATAAACTTATTCAGGAATGATAGTTATGGCAATCAGAATCAAACTTTGGGCAGATTATGGAAGTTACCCACTTTGGGGAGTAGATGAAATTGATAACATTGCTCCTGAAGAATTACCATTAAGTCAAGCAACCATTCAACGTTTAAACGCATGGCAGGATACTTACGATAAGACTTTAAATCAAGACTATCCACCTTTATCAGATTTTCCTAATCAGCAAGCTGAAATGGATTTTAAACAAGAAGGAATTAGTTTATGGAAACAGTTATGTCTTGAACTGGCCCCAGATTATGAAGTTTTCTACCAAAATGAAGGTCAATTGTTCAGACATCCTAAGGAAATAACCAAAAAATCTACAGTACAAAAAATAACAGTTTGAGTATCATCACCTTCGGCTCTAGCGCAGCTTCAACCCTGAAGCGCCAACTAAAACCATCCAAACCATCAGAAAAAGAAACCACAAAAGTAGGCTAAATTGCTTCTAAAAATACCATAAATACCCCTTCATTCAATCTTGAGGGGGTTTATTTTTTTCTTCATCAACAATCTGTAAAACACTGCTGTATAAAGGTGCAGCCACCCAAAATCCTGCTTGATCAATCAAAGCGTCTAGTAGGGGTTTCACCTCAGAGATTAACCGTCGATTCTTCGCCTCAACTAAAATGCCCAGAATTCCTGTGTATCGAAGATTAAGTCTAGCAGCAATTCTACGACCACGACGCTCATCAATCAAAACTTGATCTGCTCCCAACTCAAGTGCTAAAGCAATAGCCTCAGCTTCTCCCTTATCTAGTTCATCTGCAAGAGCTTCAATCACTGTGCGGTTAGTTACCGTTCGAGTTTGAATCCAATCTAAGGTTTGTACCTCTATTGAACCTGCTACCAGAAAATCAGGCTCAGTTAATTCTCGATAAACTGCTTCGGGAATAAAAACTATTTGGTAAAGTTGTTGTAGCAGATGAAGTTGATTAATGGCGGCAAGATTGTTGATAGGGGATGTATCACTGACAACAATCACAATCTTCCCATCTCCCGCAAGTTCTTAATATCCTGTTCAAAATCTTCGACATCGTAGTGTACCGGAATTTGACGACTTGCAAGTAGGTGTTGAAAAGCAATACGATTCATTCCTGCAAATCGACTCGCTTGAGCAAGGGTGAGCTTCTCTTTTTGAAAGAGCATGACCGCAATTTCCTGCCTCATCTCAGCTTCAGTCATGCGTGTGGCACTGAGAATTTCATCGGAGATATCAATACTCATGGCTATAACCCTATCTATCCCTTCCTATTGGAATGATATCATAACCCCCTTCATTTAGTCAGTTGAGCAGGTTTATTTTTTGCGTCTCTTCCCCTTACACATTTTACACATTAAGAATCGGTTTTATGCTATTGAGTTACCAAAGCCAATAGAAGAGGCTTTATTATCAGTTGCCAACTAAAACCCTCTAAATCCACTGAAAAAGCAACCACAAAAATAGGATAAATTGCCTCTAAAAATACCATCAATACTCCTTCAATCAATCTTGAGGGGGGTTTGTTTTTTTATATCTCTTTTTTGGCAATAGATGCTATAATGAAAGGCCACTCTTTAAGATTGCTTGCTCGATCGTGGACTTTGAGATGATCAGCGATATTACGAATATCGAGATTATTGCCACAGGAACAGGAATTCGTAATCGGGAACGGTTGCAAAAACAGTATGGCAAAGGTAAATGGAGAAAATTAAAGGGCATAGCCCAAGTTCAGCTTGCCAATGGTATAGTAAGGTTAGCTGAAGTCCATTGGTATGAAGCTCATGGCATCGGCAAAAAAGAATTTAAGCTCAAGTTACCGTTTCTAGATTGACCATGAAAATAGAGTCATCTCCCACAAATAAGTTCGCAGTTTGTCTCAATAATGAAGGCTACGAAGCTTCACTAGAAGTTGGCAAAATATACCGCGTTATCCCTGATGAGACAGCAGAAATAAACAGTCTAATTCGGGTTATTGATGAAAGTGGTGAAGATTACGCTTTTTCTGTGAATCGGTTTCATCCTATTGAGTTACCAAAGCCAATAGAAGAGGCATTGTTATCAATGGCCAACTAAAATCCTGCCAATCCACCGAAAAAGAAACCACAAAAGTAGGCCAAATTGCCTCTAAAAATACCATCAATGCCCCTTCAATCAATCTTGAGGGGGTTTATTTTTGGCATCTATTAATACTTCTAAAAATAAAAATTGTCAAACTTATTAATGATGTCTTGAATTTGCTGCGCTGTGATGTCTGTTTGGTCAGATTTGGCATAGATGAGGAGCATCAAAACACAACTATTGTCTTTAAGTTGATAGATAGCACGATAGCCGCTACTTTTGCTCTTTTGAATATCGCTGTTTTTGAGGCGAACTTTAAAGACAGTGTAGCCTATTCCTGGTATTTTATCGCCGATGAATTTGCCTATCTGAAGGTCATCAATTAGGGGTTGTATATCAGTACGAATGCTCCGATAGCGTTTGGCGAGGATGCGAAGTCGATCCTTGAATTGATCGGAGAAAAGAAGCTTAATGGGGGGAATTTTTTCAGTCATCTATGCCATCCCACAGTTCAGAGATGGGATGTACTTTGCCCTCTTTAGCTTGCTGAAGAGAAATACGAAGACTGGTGAGGATGAGTTCTTTTGGTTCGTCGTCGGGATCCGTGGGTGGAGTGAGGATATTACGCGATACTAGCAATTGGTAGAAATCATCGAGTGCCATTCCCGTTAGTTCGGCTGCTTGTTCAAATTGAAGGCGTTGCTGCTGATAGAGCATGATAGCGATTTCCGTGAGCATTTGAGCTTCAGTCATTTGGACTGTTTGCAGAAGTTCAGTAGGAAGGGTGAGGCTCATAGAGGTTTCATTAAGTGGTGGTAACTTCATTGTATCGCCATTAAAAAGTAAACGACACAAGTAGGCTAAATTGCCTCTAAAAATACCATAAATACCCCTTCAATCAATCTTGAGGGGGGTATTTTTTTGCATTCCTCCCTCAAAAAATTCTCAGTGACACTAGAAAAAGGCGACAAACTCTGCTGGAGTAATAATTGGAATCCCTTGATAAGTATTGAGAATTAAAAGAGCATTATCGCCTGTTATCATGTATTGTGCCATTCCAGACACGGCTAATTCTAAGAATTTATTATCATCTAAATCGGAACAAACTCTCGTTTCATGCAATATATCAACAAATAAGCTCCTATTTTTAAGAGACGACAAGAAATCTAACCTATCATCTTTTTCTAAATATTTGTCAAATTTCTTTTTACTTATTCTCGTTGCCAATTCTTGATAAGTTGCCTCGCTCTGGAGAATAGTAAATTGACTAACTGCTATATTGATTACTTTTTTGGGTGTTCCTAGGGGATTGAGTAAAGCACTAATAAAAACATTGGTATCTATAACAACTCGATTAGGATTCATCTACTAATAGTTCTGTTAGTTTATCTTCTGTCAAACCTTTAGCTTGAGCCTTTTTACCGACTTTATCCATAATTGAGATAAGACTTTCTGAATTTTCCTCAATCGTCAGATTAACTTCTTGTTCAGGAGAAAGACCTAACTGAGCGATTAGTGTAGGAATCTCCGATACCTTAATATTTTTGAGAACTTGTTTCATGGCTTAACTAGGTAACTAGGTGTATCTTCAACTTTCATTGTACTCTATTTAATCACATTTAACAGTGTTCCTCAAATCGTCCTCGACCTCTTCGCCACAACTTCAACCCTCAAGCAGCAACTAAAGCAATCCAAACCAACAGAAAAAGAAACCACAAAAGTCGGCTAAATTGCCTCTAAAAATACCATCAATGCCCCTTCATTCAATCTTGAGGGGGTTTATTTTTTTACTTTCGCTTATTAAACAACTATTCAGCCTCTGTTTCCCTTTCTAACACTTCTTGTAGTTGTGGCACTAAAGTCGGTAAATCTTCTTGAATTGTTGCCCAAACTCTACTTAAATTAACTTGAAAATATTCGTGAGTTGCAACATTTCTCATTCCTGCCATCAAACGCCAAGGAATAAGAGGATAGCGAGACTGAATTTCCTTTGGTACATTTCTAGTTGCTTCTCCAATAATTATAAAATCATAGAGAACCGCTTTGACATTTGTTTGATTCTTAGCAAATTACTCAAACGTCATTCCCTTTGTACGTTGTTCAATTTCAGTGATAGATTCTAAAATGTCTTGAAGGAGAATTCTCCAATCTCTAGAAGGCATTGATAACATCCTCCAACACAGGTTCTCGTAAATGTTCCCTTAAGGTATCCTGAGTTCCTAAATCCACAGAACATCCCAGAATATCTTCTAAATAATACTGTACTTGCAGAAGTTGAAAAAAACCACCTTCTTGATTAAATTCAACTAAAAAATCCACGTCACTATCACCATGAGCTTCATCCCTTGCCACTGAACCAAATAAAGACAAAGATTTTACACCCAGTGTTTGTAACTGTTTTCGGTGTGCCTCTAGAATTGCCAATACCTCATCTCGTTTCATCTGGTGTGTCCTTGAACCTGCCATCAATATTATAGCTTTGTGGCTGCAGCCCTCAAGCACCAACTAAAACCCTCTAAATCCACTGAAAAAGAAACCACAAAAGTCGGCTAAATTGCCTCTAAAAATACCATCAATGCCCCTTCAATCAATCTTGAGGGGGTTTATTTTTTTGCCCGTGTTTCCACATATTCTCGCAGGGCGCGATTAATACTGGTCTGATACCCCTCCTCTTGTGTGGCCTGGGTTTTGAACCAGTCTATCAGGTCAGCATCAAGGCTTAGGGTGATCTGCTGTTTAAGCGGACTATAAAATACACCACGCTGCGCCTTGCTCCAATCTCCCGTGGCCTCCGGGATCAGCTCTGTGCGGATAGGCTCTTGTGACGCAGCTAGAGCGTCAATTTCAGCCTGTATCTCTGGCGGTACTGGATTAGAATCTCCCTTCTTCATAATTAGCAGACCCAATCAAAATAAAGGGCGACCAAAAGAAAGGATGGCTTTTAATTTGACTAAGTTTGGCCTGTCGCATGGCTTCACTTTTACTCATGCCATTCTTGAGATTCTGATAAAATTGGGTCATAATTTCCGCACTGGTATTATCTTCAGCATTCCAAAGACTGGCTATTACTGATTTAGCGCCGGCTCTTTCTAAGACGTAAGCAAGTCCTGAAATTTCCTGACCGTCTGCGTTGGCTTCCTTGGCGGTTTGACAGGCACTCAGGGTGATTAATTCGGTATTTTTTAAGCCTAATAATGCAGCATCAGCGATGTTATATTGTTGATTATTTGCGAAAAGAATAGTATTAGCTTGCATACCCAAATTAGGACAGCCAGCGAGGTCAAAACAGCCGTGAGTTCCTAAGTGTAAAATCGAGAAGCGAAAGGCTTGTTTTTTGAATATATCTAGAGTTGCATTTGTACCGAGATATTTTTCACTTCCCGGAAAGATTTTGCTGATAGTTTCTGCTTCTATTTCTGTGCCTTTAAGTTCTTCTTGGGTGGGTTTAGGGTTAGCAAATGCTAGGCCTTGTAAGGGTTTTCTTTCGGTCGCGGGAGGGGTAGATGTGGAGATGCGAGTTAAATAATAAATTGGATATTTTTCTAGGAGAACTTGGTCATTTTTCTTATCGTAGAGGGTTTCAAAGGGAATATAGCGCAGTTGTCCGGTAGCGATGATGGCGATATTTTTCGGGGAACTGCTGGCAATTTGGGACTCGATGGGACGGATTAAAATCTCGTATAATTTACTACTGGTAACGAGGTAGTCGGCATTTTTATAGTCGGCTAATTGGGTACGGTATTGACTGACAAGTTGATTAAAATCATCGGCTTTTGCATCGCTTTGGATAACGATTAATTTTTCTCTAGTAACGAGAAATAGGGCGACTTTATCGCGGAGGGGAACGGGTTGAATAACGAGAGTATCAGGAGCGATATTTTTCTGGAGTTGGGCGATGTCGGTGGGTTTACTTTCAAAAAGTTCAGCAATTTCAGGATATTTATCTCCGATAGTTTCCGCATTTTTATACACTTTTTCCTCGAATTGTCGGATCTGTTGTGCCAGTTCTTCCGATAATTCTTCCTCTGAGAGCTTACCAACAGCAAGATCGATCCATATCTGGTATTTTTCTTGACTAGAAGCTTGAAGATCGTAGCCATTGAGCCTGAGAAAAGTCCTCGTCACCACATAGGCCGTTCTCTTATTCCCATCTACAAAAGGGTGATTCTTGACAATCCCATAAGCGTAGGCTGCTGCCAAAGAAGCCATGTCAGGAGGCGACTTAGAATAAGCCAGAAAATTTTGCGGTCGGGAAAGTGCGCTTTCTAGCAACCCCTCATCTCGAATACCCTCTAATCCACCATGCTCGGCTATTTGGCGGTGATGAATCGCGAGAGCTACCCCATCAGCTATCCAGATTAGCTGGTTCATGAGCCTAAGTTGCCAGCTTTCTCAAAACATTCCAGTCTTCGCGCATCACTTCCTCCGCCACTTCCATTTGCTGGACGAATTCGGGGTCGTAGGGTGTAAGCTCAAAGCCATTCGGCGTTTCCAAGACGTAGAGCATATCGCCTTTACTAAGGCGCAGCTTCTCCACCAACTCTTTCGGGAAAATCACCCCCATAGAGTTCCCTACCGTTGTGACTTTTAACTTAATCATCGTTTTTTGACTGAGTAAATATGTCAATTATAGCACCTCCCATATTGGTAAGTAGCTACACAACGGTTTACTTGAATCTCAATTTTGTCCGAGGGGTTAAATTTAATTTCCTCGACAACGTAGGAACTGTTACGCAATACATCCGATATTATACCTATTTGTCGAGGGTTTAGCGAGGTTAAAGTTACTTCCGCTTTTCCTTCATTAACATCAACAATTTTGAAGTTCTGTAGGGGTTCATGCCAGCGTCCTCTATTCTGTTGTTGTTCGTCATTTAATAATTCTTCTACTGCACTAATGACAAGAGATTGGGATTCTCTGATAATAACCTTGCCTTGAAACTCTATCTGTTTGATCTCTTTCATTGCCACTTCTTTTGTTTTTGATTCTCTCCCTAAAGCGATCGTTTTTGCTTGGGAATCGAACTTGATTAATCTCCCAGATAGAGAAGTGCCATTTTTTAAAGATACTTTTGTATTATCCGGTATGAATACGGGGATTACGGGAGATCTATCGCCGGTGGCTGGTAGATGATAGCCAGCAAGAGAGGCGATCAAAACTAGGCTAGTTGCGGTTATTATTGGGTAGAGTTTTTTCATCTTTACCTTGCCTGAATGATCGGGATTGGGTTGGTTCTGTTTTCGATCTTGGATGCGGTGGGTTAGGAGTAACAGTAACCCAACCTAGGGTTTTTTCTAGAGGGTTTTTTCCATATTTTAGCGTCGGGATTGTCAAAGGGGAAGCGTTTTATCTTCTCTTTATGTTAAAACTTATGAAGGTACTCCTTTATGCGGTAAGCGATAGAAATATGACTCTACAAGAGCTAATGCGGTGGGCGGAAAAATTATCCGCAATCGAGAAACGGCAACTGATCGAAAAAATTACCGCAGAAATGGCATCGGAATCGGCAGAAGTTAATCAACCCCGTCCCTCTTTATGGGGTATATGCGCCGATTTAGGACAGGCTCCCTCGGCTGAAGATATCGATAAAACCCGACGAGAAGCGTGGGGAGATTTTACGGCAGAGGATCTTTAAGTGTTAAAAGCAGTTTTAGATACTCATGCAGTTATCTGGTATCTTTACGCAGATCAACGATTATCCAATTTGGCTCGACAAACCATCGAACAAATTGGCAATAGTGGAGATACGGTTGCGGTTTCCTCGATTACTCTGGCTGAAATTGTCTATCTTGGTGAAAAAGGCCGGATTTCCGCTCAAACAATAGAGCGATTGTTAATGGAACTGGACAGGGAAAATTCTATTTTGATAGAAATCCCGCTCGCTCGCAATATTGTGGTTACTATGGGAGGAATCGAGCGCTCGGATGTTCCCGATTTACCCGATCGAATTATTGCGGCAACCGCCCTATATTTAAACGTTCCCTTAATTAGCCGAGATCGAAAAATTCAATTATCAACGGTTAATACGATCTGGTAGCAACGAACTAATCAAATTTCTATTCCCCGAATATAATTGGATGCGGTGGGTTAGGAGTAACAGTAACCCAACCTGCGGTTTTTGTCAATATATTTTTACTTTCCGAAACCTTTGTTCGGGCGGTTTTGTTTGGCAATACGGAGGGCTTTTCCGGTTTTGCCATCCTGTAGTGCAATCCGCATCGATCGCTTTTTCTGGTAGGATTGAATATCCGCCGCTAACGGATGATCGTTATCGATCCGTAGATGGGTTAAAGAACAGACAAGAATCGTTTGTTTTCCCGATTCGTTTTTTAGGGAACAAATAATTCCCCCCTCGTCTCCCGTGTAGAAAATTTTATCGATCGAAAACTGGTGATCGGGTTTGTATCGCTCGCCTTTTGTTTCAGCTATTTTTAACGTTTCGGGAGTTGCACGCACGGGGATCGGTAAACTTGCTTCCATTTTCTCAATTAAAAAACGAACTTGTCGGGGATCGTCGATGGACATGGTTATTCTCCTTGATAAAATACAAAGAACTGGCGATAGAACCCGATCGATCGAGTAGGATAGCGATCGAAAACGCCAATCAGGGACATTTTGCCGTGAGCGCTCCGAATTCTCCCCCTCCCGGAACACAGATACTAGGAACCTTCGCCAGTCTTCTCGGTTTGCTGGGGATTTTTCTCTATTTTACGGGATGGATTTATCGGTGGGCCTATTTCGGCTGGTTTAGCCTTGAGATCAACCGTCTGGACTTGCCCTTGCGTTCCTTCCTTTTCGTGCCGATACAGGTCTTCTGTGGCGATTTCGGGGCGTTGCTGCGAACTTTACTGGCGCTGGTTGCCGTTGCCTTCGCGATTCAATTTACTCTCTGGATTTTGTCTCCCCTGCCATCCTATTCAATTGTCAGTCAATCTAAACGGAAATTTCATCAAAAATTTCAGTTCCTAGGTTTATTAGTCCGGGGAATTCCCGAAGCTCTCCGAAAAGATTTGATCGCTGTTATTTGGCTATTAATTATTCTTTTTTGGTTAGCCCGAATTCAGGGATCGATCGATGCCCGTCGCGATGCAGTTAATGATAGTTCTACCTTACCAGTTATCACTTTAGTTTTACCGGAAAAACAGATAGCGATCGGTCGGAATCAGGAGGATGTTTTTACCGATCCTTCTCTCAAAGGTTATCGAATTATCGGTGAGACCAAATTACTCGAAGAGCTGCGGGGAAAAGAAACGAATGATAGCAAAGTTAATCCCCCGCGAGTTTGGCGGTTATTAATCCAAAATAACAATTGGACTTATGTTTTTCGCGGGTTATCCCCTCAGTCGGCAGAAAATGAACGTCCGGCGATTCTAGCCATTCGCGAGGATAAGGAGGGACAATTGATGATTCTCGCGCCAGATGTCCCACAATCCCAGTGAAACTCAATCGGGGAAATTATCGAATTACCCTTGAACATTGAAGCTTACTGCTATAATTACTTACGGACAAAGATAATAAATAAAATTTATGGGCGACTTTTTTGATAACGTGAGCCGTTACCCCCGCTATCTGATTAGCTTTAGTTTAGGGATTTTCTTCGCCTTTTTCGGCTGGTTAGCCCCTTTATTAAAAAATCCCCTCACAGCGATCGCACTTGTGGGCTTTCTGGGGGGAACTTTCGCCTTTCTTTATTTCACCCTCAAAGCCATGCTCGGATTAGCTTGATACAATGGTAAGGGTTTCGCTGTTTTTAGGGGACGAAAATTATGGCTAACGACCGTCGAGTATCTCGCGTGTCCTCGCTAATTAAGCGCGAGGTCAGCCAAATGTTATTAATGGAAATTAAAGATGATCGCGTCGGTGCCGGTATGGTTAGCGTTACCGATGTAGATCTCTCCCACGACCTACAACACGCTAGGATTTTTGTGTCTATCTACGGCAACAAAGATGCAAAGGCCGAAACTATGGCCGGTTTAAAAGCGGCCGCGGGATTCGTCCGGCGTGAACTTGGTCAACGCATCCGTCTCAGACGTACCCCCGAAGTGGTCTTCCTAGAAGATTCTTCCCTCGAACGCGGCGATCGAATGTTACACCTTCTTGATCATATTAAAAGCGATCGACCCCCAGAAGATGACGATTCCGCTATCAGTGACCAGTGAACAGTGATCAGTAGAGGATAACTAAATTTAGGCAAAACTGGCAACTTAAAACTTAAACCTGATAACTGATAACTGAATAGTGAGCGATCGCATTTTATCCCTAAAAGAACGTATTGGTCAGATGATAGTAGTCCGCGCTTCCGGCTATCTCTTTGACCAACAAATCCGCTATCCTGCTTGGGAACCCGTCAACGCCACCCTGAAACATTGGTTAGAAACCCTCCACCTCGGTGGGGTGATTCTCTTAGGAGGTAGCGCCGCCGAAATCGCTTTCCGTAGCCAACAATTACAAAGTTGGTCCGGCGATAATCCTCTCCTCATCGCCGCCGATATCGAGGAGGGGGTCGGCCAAAGGTTTTCCGGCGCTACTTGGTTTCCCCCCCCGATGGCTTTAGGAAAAATAGCCGAAAAAAGCTTGACAAAAGCCACAGAATATGCTAAGGAAATGGGAGCAATTACCGCTAAGGAGGCCCTAGCGATCGGGATTAACTGGATTTTAGCCCCAATTGTCGATGTGAACAATAATCCCGACAATCCGGTTATTAATATTCGTTCCTTCGCTGAAACTCCCGAAATCGTCGCTAATCTAGCTCAAGCTTTTATTTTAGGGGCCGATTCCTATCCAGTTTTGACCACGGCCAAACATTTTCCCGGCCACGGTGACACCAGCAATGACTCCCATCTCGATCTTCCCATCATCAACCACGATCATCATCGCCTAGAAGCGATCGAATTGCCGCCCTTTCAAGCAGCGATCGAGTCAGGGGTTGATAGTATTATGTCAGGCCATCTGTTAATTCCCGCTTGGGATGCCGAATTTCCCGCCACTCTTTCCTCGAAAATTCTCGGGGAAAAACTGCGCCAAAATCTCGGTTTTCAGGGTTTAATCGTGACTGATGCCCTGATTATGGGAGGAGTAACCAAAATTGCCAGCGCTGCCGCCATAGCAGTGAGGGCGGTACAGGCGGGGGCCGATATACTGTTAATGCCTCCCGATCCGATCGAAGCGATCGAAGCGGTGTATAGTGCCGTGCAAGCGGGTACAATTAGCGAAGCGAGAATTAATGATTCTTGGCAACGTATTCAACGAGCAAAGGAAAAATTAGGGCAAAGACAGCCATCCTTAGAATCCTTAAGCAGTTTAGCGGCACCGCAAGCTCTAGAGATTGTCAGCGATATTTTAAAAGATTCCCAAACAGTTAGCGGTAATTTACCGATTAAAGCCACTCAAGGCCGCAATTTAATCATTATTGATGATTTACTCAACTGTGACTTTCTCGATCGCTCTTGTCCGGCGGTGACAATGCCCCGACAATGGGGTTATCAAACCCGAATAATCGACCGTAGCACCTTTAATCAGTCCCTCGTCTCCCCAGAAACGACTCTCCTACAAGTATTTATCCGTGGTAATCCTTTTCGGGGTAGTGCTGGATTAGGGGAGGAAACAAAAGCTATCTATCAAGCTTTGCTGAAAACTGGACAGATTCAAGCATTGATTGTTTATGGTAGTCCCTACGTTTTCCAGTGGTTTCGTCAACAAAGCGGAGAAATTCCCTATCTTTTCAGCTACGGACAACAACCAAGCGCCCAAAAAATCGCCCTAGAAACTATTTTTGAGGGGCCCACTAGCGGCGAAAATCAGACCGATACTTTCGTTTAAGGGCAAAAATTGCCTAGTAACCATTGGGCAATGCGATCGGAGGCCCCGGCTGCCCCCATTCTCTGACGACCATTAAAGGCGATTTCTTGCCACTTTGGGGGATTTTGTAATAAATATTCTAACTTGTCCGCCACCGACTCGGCACTATCGCCCAAGAGAATTGAACAGCCTAATAAACGCTGTTGCAGTGTGGCAAAATGAGCAGTAAACTGTGGTCCAGATCCCGCAATTGTGATCGCCGGTTTACCCAAACCGACGAACTGTTCCGTGGCAGTTCCCGCCATGGCGATCGCTAAATGGCAACGGCCTAAATATTCGGCGTAATCCCTTTGAGAAATAGTTATAAATACCTCTTGACAAATAAACTTATTTGTGCTATGTTCTCCCCAACCCTGGGAAGTTAAAGCAGCCGTAAAAGATTCTAGGGGGAGAGAAGGAGCGATCGCTGCCAAAAATTCCAGCTTATAATCGGGAAAACGGCCGATAATGGCGGCCACAGCCTCGATAATTTTCTGCCAATTGTGGAGAGATTCGGGAAAGCGCGAACCGGGTAGCAGCAGAATAGTTAGGCAATCTTGGGGAAAATCGCCCGTTATCGAGGGTAAAAGGTCATCCATCATCGGATTACCCCCATCGACAACGAGAATTGACCACTGTTGTAAAATTTTGCTAGTTAAACTATCCCGGGGAAAAACCCCCCGACAGCGAGGATGAGCCATTAACCAGCGTTCCCAGGGATAATAATAGGAACCCCAGAGGCGATCGATCATCGAGCTACTATCTAACCATCCCTGCTCATCCCGGAGATAGTATTCTGATTTAGCCGTTCCCACAAAAGCATAATCTGTCTCGCTCAACCAAGCAAGGGCAAGGGGTAAGATATCTCCCACCGCGACAATTTTTCCCTTTTCTTGGCCCCAATTTCTGACCAGACGGTATTGACGGGAGGTTAATCCTAATAATCCCTCCCGCAGATCTCGCCATAATTGTTTGGCATCCCTGGTGATAAAACCCCCAGAGGGCATTTTTTGACCTCGATCGAGAAGGGGAATCCCCAGACGAGTATAAGCATAACCGTTACCCACGAGGGGTAAAGCAGTAATACCGGGACAGTGGGGAGATGATTGCAGTCTTTTGATAATCCGGATCGCGATCTCGTCTTCACCGTGGCCATTACTCAAAAATAATAATTTCACTGTTCCCCTTAACTTCTGGCTTAAAGTCCTAAACTTCGGTTGTTTTATTCCCTTCGACCCTAGACAATGCTGATGGTTAGGGAACAATCAATTTTATAAAAGCAGTTAACCAACTCCCATTTAGTCTAATCTACCGGAAGGTTTCGCCGATCGCCTATCTCTGTCCTGATAACGACCATTTGACCAAAGGTAAGACTAAGACATAAGGGATTAGTTTAACTGCTTCTATTTTTCTCGATCATAAAGACCAAATTTGGCCCCCCAGAGCCAAGGATGTCAGAAACCTGCTCTGATCGCTATATTAAAATCAGTGGTTAATGGGCATCCTAACGGGAAAAAATGATTATCGACTTACCCGATCGAGAAGCTACTGTCAATTTAGGCGAAAAACTGGGGCAAACCTTGGCCTCTGGCAGTGTAATTTTATTAAAAGGCGATTTGGGAGCGGGAAAAACCACCTTAGTACAGGGAATTGGCCTAGGATTGGGCATTCAAGAGCCTATAGCTAGTCCTACCTTCACCCTCGTTAACGAGTATAGCGAAGGCCGCCTTCCTTTGTATCATTTGGATTTGTATCGTTTGCAGGATCAAGATATCGAGGCGCTGTACCTAGAAAATTATTGGCAGGGAATCGAGGTAGATTTAGGGATAGTGGCGATCGAATGGTCAGAACGTTTAACTTTTTTGCCGGAAAATTATCTAGAGATTACTTTACTCGATCGAGGTGAGCAGGGACGACGAGCGCTGCTCAATTTTGTCGGTGGGGACGAAAAAAATAGGGACCCCACAGGAATCGCTATCAGCACTTGACTCTTTAAGCAATCAAACTTTAGCGCTAACTTTCCCCATCTAAGGTTAAAACATTTTACTTTCAGGTTATCTCCGATCAAATCGGATTAAACTACTTAAGTAGGTAGGCGTTAAAAGTTGTCAGACACCCCCCTTATTAAGGGGGGATTAAAGGCAAAATCCATTTTTAATTTAATTATAACCAGCTACTTAGGGTTTGCGGCAAAAAATCAGATAGGAAAAAAAAGTTATGATGCTAAGGGCAAATTCTGTTTCTTTAATGATAAGTGATTCTGTTGATAATTATCAATTAAAATCAAGATAACTGATAGAAAAGACCGAAAACAGTAACTTTTCTGATTTCGGACAAAAAGAAACAGTAAAACCTGCCGTAGCAGGGTAGAAAGATTAACCACTAAAAGGGGAATGGCGATAGAAGTTTCTGACGTTTCTGAAAGTTTAGTCATCACTCTATCGAGTCCAAAACGTCTTTTAGCTTGTCCAAATTTGCCCTCAATACGATTGCGAAACTTTTCATCTAACTGAGCTTGTTTTTTTATACCATTTCTCTAAATGAAAACTACACATCGAATTTAAGTCCCCCTTTTTAAGGGGGATTTAGGGGGATTAAACTTCTGTAGTCAGACTTTGGAGAATTGGTATTAGTTCAGCACTTCGATTCTTCGGTGGTCTTCCCAATAGTAATCCACTAATCAGGATTATTTCCTAACTTTTAACTGCCGACATCTGCCGCATTTCTAGATACACTAATAAAGCGTTAATATCGGCGGGATTGACTCCGCCAATTCGCGAGGCTTGGCCGATGGTGGCGGGTTTAATTTTTGTTAATTTTTCCCGCGATTCCATTGACAAAGTTTCGATTTTCATGTAGTCAATATCGGGGGATAAATGACGGTTACTGTGGCGACTAATTTGGTCAATTTGATTTTGTTGTCGTTTCAAATAACCGGAATATTTAATCTCAATTTCTACCCCTTCTCTTTCGGCTAAATTTATATCAGGATTACCTAAACCATAACGATCAAGATCGAGATAATGCAAGCTAGGACGACGCAGTAAATCCGCTAAAGAGAGAGAACCTTTGATTTTTTGTTCCGTATCCTTAACGATGGCAATTGCCACCTCATCCCGTTCTTTAATTCTCGTTTCGTGTAGGCGTTCTTTTTCAGCGATAATATTAGCCTGTTTAGTTTGGAATAATTGCCAACGCCGGTCATCAATTAAGCCAATTTCTCGCCCTAAAGGTGTTAATCTTTGATCGGCATTATCCGATCGCAATACTAAGCGATATTCGGAACGACTGGTTAACATTCGATAGGGTTCCCGCAGATCCTTAGTACATAAATCATCGACCAAAGTTCCTAGATAACTTTCCTCCCGGGGAAAAACAATTAACTCTTTTCCTAAAGCAAACCGCGCCGCATTAATCCCCGCCACCAGTCCCTGGGCTGCCGCTTCTTCATAACCGGTTGTCCCGTTAATTTGTCCCGCACAAAATAACCCCTCAATCTTCTTCGTCATCAGGGTTGGATAACACTGAGTTGCTGGTAAATAATCATATTCCACTGCATAGGCAGCACGCAACATCACACAGTTTTCTAAACCGGGTAAAGTCCGCAGCATTGCTAATTGAACATTTTCCGGCAGTCCCGTTGAAAAGCCTTGGATATAAAGTTCGGGAATATCGCGCCCTTCCGGTTCAATAAAAATTTGATGACTTTCTTTATCGGCAAAACGGACGATTTTATCCTCAATACTAGGACAATAACGCGGCCCTTTCGAGTCAATAAAACCGCCATAAATGGGGGATAAATGTAAATTATCTCTGATTAATTGATGAGTTGCCGCCGTGGTGCGGGTGAGATGACAGTTCATTTGTTCCCGTTCGATCCACACCTCCGGATCAAAACTAAACCAACGCACCTCGTCATCGGGCGGTTGCGGTTCCATGCGGGAGTAATCCACCGAACGCTTATCCACACGGGCAGGAGTGCCAGTTTTTAGGCGACCAGTCTCGAATCCGAGACGATTTAGGGTTTCGGTTAAACCCACCGCCGCAAATTCGCCCGCCCGTCCGGCGGCCATAGACTTGCCGCCAATCCAGATTTTACCGCCTAAAAAAGTGCCAGTGGTTAAAATCACGGCTTTAGCGGCGAAACAAGTGCCGAAATAGGTTTCTACCCCTAAAACTTGCTCATTTGCCCCTAAAATCAGGTCTGTGGCCATGGCTTCCCGAATAACCAGATTGGCTTGGGTTTCGACGATACCTTTCATCACCGCCGCGTATTCCCGTTTATCGGTTTGGGCGCGTAGGGCCCAGACTGCCGGTCCGCGAGAGGCATTAAGAACCCGTTTTTGCAGATAGGTGCGGTCGGCCATTTTGCCAATTTCGCCGCCTAAAGCGTCCACTTCGTGGGTTAATTGGGATTTAGCCGGACCACCGACGGCGGGGTTACAGGGTTGCCAAGCGATTTTATCGAGATTAAGGGTGAGGAGAAGGGTACGACAACCGAGACGGGCGCAAGCTAGGGCCGCTTCACAGCCGGAATGGCCCGCCCCGACGACGATGACATCAAATTCATCTTGAAAGTCTGCGGCTGAGGAGAAAGTCATACTCGATCGAGGGGAAAATTAATTAATCAGGCTAATATTCTAGCAATTTTTCTGAGTTTCCCCTCAAATATAATACAAGATTACTAACTATGTCATTGAATACCATCAAAGCGATCGCATAAATCTAAAAACAATCTATATAATTCCTATTTACCCTTGCCTTTTCAGGGCATTACTGGCTAAGTATTATAGGTGCTTATGATATCTTCACGATCGTTTAAAGATTGTAATCATGGATTTACTTGCCAATCCCGTCGCTTTGTCGCGGATACAATTTGCCGTCACCGCTATTTTCCATATGCTTTGGCCGGTGTTAACCACTGGTATGGGCATTTATCTAGTCATTGTCGAAGGATTATGGCTAAAAACCCGCAATCCTGACTACTATCATCACGCTCGCTTCTGGGCAAAACTCTACATTCTCAATTTCGGCATTGGAGTTGCTTCTGGTTTACCCATGGCCTTCCAGTTTGGCATGAATTGGGCGCCTTTTTCGGAAGCGGTGGGGGACTTTTTCGGAACTATCCTCGGTTTCGAGGGAACCATGGCCTTTATGCTAGAGGCTAGTTTTCTAGGAATTATGTTGTTTGGTTGGGGACGAGTTCCCCCTTTAATTCACTTCCTAGCGACAATTCTCGTCGCTTTCGGGGCTAATCTTTCCACTTTCTGGATTTTAACCGCTAATTCTTGGCTGCAAACCCCCGCCGGTGGCATCTTCGTGGATGGTAAATTTATCGTTCAGGATTACCTACAAGCGATTCTCAATCCCTTCATGGTTAATAGTTTCCTGCATATGTTTTTCGCTACTCTGGAAACTTCTCTTTTCGTCATTGGTGGGATTAGTGCTTGGTATTTGCTCAATAAACGTCACATTAGCTTTTTTAGTCGTTCTCTCAAAATTATTCTTACTCTAGCGATTGTTATTGCTCCCTTGCAAATTTTTGTCGGTCATCTTAGTGCCGAACAAGTGTATCACTATCAACCGGCTAAATTAGCCGCCATGGAAGCGCAATGGGAAACTATTCCTGCGGGAGAAACTGCCGGTTGGAGTTTGGTTGCTTTACCCAAGGATAAAGCGGAGACAAATAGCTGGGAAGTGAAAATTCCTAATGCTTTGGGTTATCTTTTGGAGTTAAAACCCAAGTTATCGGAACCTGTTCTCGGCTTAAAAACGTGGAAATACGAAGACAGACCGCACATGGTGGGGCTAATCTATTATTCCTTCCGGATTATGGTCGCTATCGGTCTTTTTCTTGCTTCTTTAATGACTGTAACTGTCGGGCAATGGCTGTGCGGTCAACTGAGTAACGAAAAAATCGACAGTCAAAAATGGTTACTGCGCGCTTGGGTTTTTGCGGCCCCTCTGGGTTATCTTGCGGTTGAAACCGGTTGGATTGTCCGTTGTGTCGGTCGTCAACCCTGGACGGTTTACAATCAAATCCGGACAGTGGATGCTGCTTCTAAACTGCCCGCAGGCGAGATTTTAACCTCTTTAATCGGAATTACGGCGATTTATGTCGTTTTCTTGGTTTCTGCTCTCTATTTCGGTAGTCTTATTATCCGTCAGGGACCAAATCTTAACTTACCACTGCCGGGGACTCAACAGGAAAAAGTGACCTCACCAGAACTAAATCCTCGTTCCCTAGAAGCGCAACAATAGGAGGAACTATGGAACCGTTACAGTATTTTTTGCCACAAATTTGGTTTTTTATTCTGGGTTTATTCCTGTTTCTCTACGTCCTTCTCGATGGTTTTGACTTGGGGGTGGGAATTCTTTCCCTGACTTCCTCCTCCGAGAAGCGTCGCAGTATTTTAATGACCAGTTTGGGCAATGTTTGGGATGCTAACGAAACTTGGATTGTTTTGATGGGTGGTTCCCTGTTTGGGGCGTTTCCCCTAGCTTACGGGACAATTTTAAACGCTTTATACCTGCCTGCTGTGATTATGGTGGTGGGGCTATTATTTCGGGCTGTTTCCTTCGAGTTTCGTGAACATTCTCGCCAGAAATTGTTCTGGAATTATGCCTTCGGACTCGGCAGTTTTTTGGCCGCTTTGGGGCAAGGATTCGCCCTCGGTGCGGTTTTTGAGGGCATTAAAGTGGATGAATTGGGTCATTTTGCCGGCGGCCCCTTTGATTGGTTAACATGGCGATCGATTCTAGTGTCTCTAACTTTAATCCAAGCTTATGTTTTAGTGGGTTCCACTTACCTAATTCTGAAAACTACGGGTAATTTACAGGAAGTTCACTATAAAACGGCAAAAATTGCCGCTATTACCACTTTTATCGGTGCTGTCTTTATCACCATCAGTACGCCGCTGCTTTCTGACCATATCCGTCAGCGTTTATTTGACCCTCGACTAATTTACATCTTTATCCTCATCCCGATTTTAGCTGTGCTGTTACTGGGTTTATTATTGCGGAGTTTGCAACTAAAGGAAGAAAACACCCCCATGGTCTGGACAGTATTGCTGTTTATGCTCTCTTTTCTCGGTTTGGGATTGTTGATTTTCCCCGATATTATTCCCCCGTCAGTGACAATTTATCAAGCGGCGGCCGCCCCTAGTTCTTTGGTGTTTATGCTGACTTTTGTGGGTTTTTTAATCCCAATTTTACTAGCCTATACAGTTTATAATTACATCGTTTTTCGGGGCAAAATTACTGCTGAATCCTACGGAGAATAGATGGCGTTGCCGATTTCAGATATGAATCTTCTTTGGTGGTATTTTTAAGGGGAAACTCTCTACCGCTGATGCTAAACTGAATTTATTCTAGGAGGTCTTTGGGTGTAATTAACTCGTAACGCTCGAAGGGTTGATGAATCCAAGGATTATCGGGGTAATATTCCACATAATAGTCAGGTTTGATTCTTGATGCCGCTTTGTACCAGATCACCGCAGTTTTGATATTGGTAATCCCGTATTTTTCCCGTAACAAAATCGAGGTTTTTTGGAGAGTGATTCCCGAATCGACTAAATCATCCACTAATAACAAGGGACTCTTTAATTTGGGTTCGATCATGGCTAAATTCGAGGAAATAGTTAATTCTCCCCGAATTTGATGATTTTCCCCCCCGTAGGAAGCAGCGTAGAGAATGGCTAGGGGTTGACGAAAAAGACGACAGAGAATGTCACCGACGCGCAATCCTCCCTTAGCTAAACAGACAATCTGAGCAAATTGCCAACCAGAATGATCGATTTTTACTGCTAATTTTTCGATCAGACGATGGTATTCATCCCAAGAAACATAGACATCGGCCATATTTTCCATTCCCGATTGAGAATTACTTATTTTCGGCAGGTCGATCACTACTCCAGGCCCACCAAACTCGATCGCATTGACAATGATAGAATTCCTGCCATTTACGACGGGAATCTTCTCCTAAAACGGGTGCGCGGCGATTGATCCAAACGGCCTGAGCTTCTTTAGCTTTTGCCCCACAGTAAGGACAACAAAAATTGTAGGCGTGAACGGCATTCTCTGTCCAGTCAGGGGGAAAGGGACTAAAAGCATCCATAATCTCTGGGTTAAGGGGGTTAACAGTCAAAAAGGGGCTTGAATCGCTGGTGTTTAGGCTATAGTTCTCAATTTCTACCTCGATAATTTTTACAGCGTTTCCCATAGAGATGAAGTGTAACCTAATTTGGTATTGATGACCGACTCCACCAGAGGAAAACTTTGTACCTCACTATTAAGATAAATGCTATAATAGGTTTTGACAAGCTGTAAATCTTCAAATATGGAAAGAAGTTATACAAAAGTTGCTTTTATAGATAGGAACATAAATTAAATATACCCTAATAAGGGTGAATAAGCCAGGCTTATAATTTTACCAAAACTAATGAAATAGCTTCTCAAACCACTCCCCAAAAATGATTATTTTACATAAGTACATTTACCTTGATGTGCTGCTGGGTAGGTTTTGTGCTGGCTAAAAGTATCGTTGGCATGAGACACCTAAGTGCGCTCGTGAAAATGCAAGGAATTAATGTCAATTATAATCGCCAAAGTTTAAATAAAATTTTGAAAAAAGGCACGTTAGAAACGCGCCTCAAAAATTATTAATTAAACTTCAGTTAAGAGATCTAAATTTAGACTATTAGCAGCCTAAACGACGTTTGTAGCCTTCAAAATCTTCACGCATTTTCTTATAGGCCAGATCTCGTTCTTGGGGCGACATATAAGCACGATCGCTTAGAGTGCTTGGCTGCGTCATATAAGCTAGAGTAGAAATGTCTCCTCAAAATTATTTTAAAAAGCTTCGTCTTAACGCCTTACATCAATCCATTACCCAAAACCCCGAACTAACGTTAATTTATCAAATTGCCGAAGAATTAGGTTTTTTTGAGCGAGGACATCTTGCCTCTGATTATAAACAACTGTTTGGTTATTTTCCCTCTGAAACTTTTAAAAATAGAACATAATGAGCCATCTTAATTGTCATTGTGAGCGGTAATAAATTCTAATCAGGACAAAAAATTGTGCGAAAACCGATATGATTGGTAGAAGTGTCGATATCTTCGGGATGGCGAGCGGCGGGACGGTAACGAGCGCAGTAGTTAGGGGCGCAGAGGAAAGAGCCTCCTTTGAGGACTTTACGGGGTTTTCGCATTGAGGGATGAAGTTTGAGGTTATAACTATCTTCTTCGGTTCCGCCTAGGGGATTTTTCGGGGTACAACAGGCTTTAGTCGGGTTTTTGGGATGTTGTTCCTGATACCAATCTTGTGTCCATTCCCAGACATTACCTATCATGTCATAAAGTCCATAACCATTGGGGGGATAGCTTTCTACTGCTTCTGGACCGGGTGCATGAGGTTTGAGATTTTGCCAAGGAAATTGTCCTTGCCAAGTATTAGCCATGACTTTACCATTAGGCATAAATTCATCACCCCAAGCAAATTCTGCCCCCTCTAAACCCCCTCGTGCAGCAAATTCCCATTGTGCTTCAGTTGGGAGTTCTTTTCCTGCCCATTTTGCATAGGCAAGGGCATCTTCATAGACAATATGTACTACAGGGTGGTTTTCTCGATTTTTAATCGAACTATCGGGACCTTCAGGATGTCGCCAATTTGCCCCCGGCATATATTGCCACCAGCAGACAGTACGAGGATCAACGGGACGATCTGGTTTCACAAAAACGGCAGATCCGGGAACTAATATTTCAGGATCAGCATTAGGATAATCTTCTGCTTTCGGTGGTTTTTCAGCAAAGGTAATATATCCTGTTTCTTTGACAAATTTTCTAAATTGTTTATTAGTGACCAAATATTTATCCATCCAAAAGCCGCTAACGGTTACGGTGTGGACGGGTCCTTCTTCAGGATATTTACGACTGTTTGACCCCATTTCAAATGTTCCCCCCGGAATCCAGATCAGATCTTTATGGGGAGGTTTACCTGGAGCAGATGAGGGGTTTTGAGATATTTGCATACTCAAGATATAGCCTTTATTTTATCAAGGGTTAGAGTGGGTAGGGGCAATGCAGAAATTACCCCTACAGCTTTGAAAGCAAATCGGGTCTATGCTACAGACTAAGCAGATTAGTCACGCCACAACATCCCTATTAATTCTGTCTCAGGATCGATCGCGCCCGCACCCGCGTCATTTTTAATCGTGACAATGACTTTTTTCAGCTTCGCACCTTCAAACTCGAAAAACTCGAACTCATGTTCGTAGTCTGATGATACAGGCTGTCCGGGATCTCGACCAATATTAAATCCCACCCCAAACTTACCCGGTTGAGTCAGGAATTGATCAGTATATTCTGGGAAAGCTTCCTCAATCGTGGCATTTTGATTAATACCATTGATATAGAGTTGTACCTCTCCTATGGTACTACCACCAAACTTGCTATCCGGTTGTTGATTGGGCTTCTTGTTAAATACAACTTTGAGTGTATTTTCCTCGTCGGCAAGATTAGAGATAGAGAGTGGACAAGTGATCTTCTGTTGCTGTTGTCCTAACCAGTTATAGACATAACAGAGTTTGCCCTCGTAGATATAGAAACTATATCCACCAAAACTTCCTCCATGAGCTATCATTACCCCTTTAGGAGTCTCACCCGTGGAGAAATCAACAATGGCTTCGATTTCGTAAGAACGACCTCGGGTATTCGGAGCAACGGCTTCGGGAATTTCTGATCCCCCTGGATAATAGGTGTAACTGAAGGTAGCATCCTTTGGGTCATCTTGAGCAAATGCTGGGGGACGTAATTGGGGACGATCTCCACCCATAGCCGAGCGATCATCAATAGGCATACCTTTGTATAACCCTGCTTGCACGAACCACATATACTTCATCTGTTCGAGTTTATCGGCATATTTCGGGTCATTAGCTAAGTTACGAGATTGAGTCGGATCGGGAGTTAATTCCAGATCCCCATCCATACAGTACAATTCCCAGATATCCTTCTCAAAATTACCCCAATTAGAAGGTGCAGGAGCATGGACAGTACAAACGTGCCAACCTTTATACCAGACTCCCCTTGTTCCTAACATGGAATAGAACTGAGTTTCTCGCACTTTTTTGGGTTTTCCATTGGCATCCTTGGGTTTTTGCTTGTCAGAGAGTCTGTAAGCAAATTGATACTCAGGTTGAGCATATTCGGGAGCGAAAGTATAGGCGAAGCTAATTCCCTCAATGGGATTTTGGGTGTAACCTTTAACCACTTCTGGGGGTTCTACACCACACATTTCGTAAAGGGTAGGTACTAAGTCAACCGCGTGAATGTACTGTTTGCGAATCCCCGTATCTGCCATTCGTGACTTCTTAATACCCGGTCCACACATCATAAAGGGAGTTGCAGCACCACCTTCATAACCTGACCAACGTTTCCAGTATTTGAAAGGCGTATCAAAGCCCCAAGCCCATCCTGTAGGATAGTGATTATAGGTTTTCAGTGTGCCTAAATCTTGGAGAAGGGCAAAGTTCTTGTCAAAATCATCGGGAATACCGTTAAAGAACAGGTTTTCATTCACTGAACCATTAGGCCCACCTTCTGCACTAGCACCATTATCAGCTACAGCAACAATGATGGTGTTATCCATTTGACCCGTTTCTTCGAGAAAATCGAGCAAACGACCGATTTGTTCATCGGTATAGGTGGAGAATGCCGCATAAATCTCGGCCATACGGATAAATAATGCCTTTTCTTCGGGACTTAATCCTTCCCAAGGTTTTACCCAATCAGTTTGAGGCCACGTCTTACCATCAGGAACTCCTTGGATCTTAGTGTGGTCAGGGTTATGTTGTGCAAGCTCACCTTCACCATGAGGATTAATCACCGAGGGTTCTGTTACCTCATCCCCAAAGATGCCTAATTCTTTCATTTTGGCAAGGACTTCTGTGCGATAGACTTCATAGCCATCTTTAAAGATACTTGTCTCGACAAAGGATAAATCTTCTGGATTATCGGGATCTCCCAGGCTCGTGTTATAATCATAATCTAGGATCTTCTGAGGCCAGATTTGATGGGGTGCATGGTTGGCACCGGGACAGAAGTACATCAGCCAAGGTTTATCTGGAGCGATCGCCTTTTGATCTTGGATAAAGGCAACTGCCTTATCTACCAGGTCTTTCGATAGATGATAACCGTTCTCTGTATCCCCCATATTGGGACCATAAGGAGGTTCAATCAGATGGTTATCATAGACCAGATCTGGATACCATTGATCGGTTTCTCCGCCTAAAAAGCCATAATAGCGTTCAAAACCACGACCTAAAGGCCAATGCCGCTTCGTGGATGCCATATTTGCCTCTTCTTCTGGCACTAAGTGCCATTTACCAAGGGCGAAGGTACTCCAGCCACGCTCACTCAATACGGCTGGAATCATGGCATTTTCAAAGGGAATGCGACCATTATTACCAGGGAAACCCGCTGTCACCTCTTCGATACAAGACATCCCGTTACTGGTAGCATTGCGTCCATTTAATAGGGATGAACGAGTGGGAGAACAAAGAGCGGTAGTGTGAAAGTTGGTATAAATTAAGCCTTTTTGAGCAATACGAGCTAAATTGGGCATTTTAATTTTGCCACCAAACATTTCCCAGGCACCAAATCCCGTATCGTCAATGACTATGTAAAGAATATTCGGTGAATTTGCGGGTGCTTTCGGTTCGGCGTAGGGTTCCCAATCGGGTACGGAATCACGAATATCGAGGGCGATTGTCCCGTTGAATTGTTTAGCCATAGAGTCTCCGTAAGAGGCTTGTCACAGGTGTCTGATTCGCTCGTCTGAGAGCGGCCCATTTCAAGTTTGAAGCATACCAGTACCTGACTGACTAGATGCAGAAACGTTGAATCCTGTCATAAAACTTTACCTTGACGGTTCTTCGTTACTTGTTATGGTTCGATAGGGGGGCATAAATCGACTAAATCTTTATCTGGCAAAAGATTTAATTGAACGGTGGCGGCGAATTCAGTGGCGGTGAAACAAAGCAGTTTATTGATGAGTGTGGGGTATGGCTATTTTTTATTTCATGAAAAAAATATCAAACAAAGACTATTTGGTTGTATTATTATACTAGCTGGTGTTTCTCTGTTAAGCATTCTTTAGTAAAATAAGAAAAGGCTCTTCTGGATCAAGGATGATAATCAAAAATTATGGCGAAAGGCTGGCTAAAAAGCGGCAGCGCATATTTTCAAAATCAGGAATCGCGCCTCTAGGAGGGTTAGTGATTCTCCTTCTCCGCTGCCCCACCAGAGTCCTTCCACAGAGTCAACGGTTAGATAATTACTGTGAAAATTATACAACCAATGGATTAACTGAGGGCATGAATACAAAAATAAAGCCTATTAAAAGAATAAGTTATGAATTAAAGCAATCTTGAACATTTTCGACTTAAGCTGTTTGCTGGCTTTAATTCATAACAAAAAGTAAAACACGAAAACCAGAATACCCAAATCTGAATGGCTTATTAATAACTGGAAAAACTGACTCAATAGACAATCTCCTTGTTTACTTTATCACTAAAAAAATATGGCTAAAGGGGATCAAATATACGCCTATCGGGAATTGCTCAATCTTCAGGGTGTTTATGCTCATCATGGCATCGATTGCGGTGATGGTAGCGTCATTCATTACCGAAAACCGAGCGAGATTGTGGAACGAACTTCCCTAGAAACCTTTGCTAGGGGCGGTAAAATCTATGTGGTGCGCCATGTAGAGGTGGGATTTTCCTTTATCCCCGATGTGGTGGTAGAAAGGGCGCTAAGTCGTCTGGGGGAGCAGAAATATAATCTTCTTTTTAACAACTGCGAACATTTTGCCACTTGGTGTAAGACCGGTATTAGCAAAAGTCAACAGATAGAAGAATTTATCCCGATTATTACCCATTTACAAGCGGTGGGACTCTACGAACCTCTGAAAAAATCCCTCATCGGAGCCGACCCCAACAATGCCCAAACCCTATTAAAAGGGGCTTTAAGCAATCTTAAGGTGAGTTGGGATGAAATTCAACCCCAGTACAAAAAAGCCATTCAAGAAGCAGAAACATGGAATCGAGTAGCGATCGAAGCTTTAAGCAGAAATCGCGATGATTTAGCCCGGGAAGCCCTGAAACGCAAGGTAGAAGCCAAAAAACAGGCAAAACGCCATCAGGAACAATTGGATCAAATAGCGGCCATGACCGAAAATGTTCTTAAAAGTCTGGTGATTGCTAACGGTTAGTCTGGATGTCAGTAAACGGTTCAGTATCTAACCCTCTGCCAATTGCCTCGGTTGATTCCTATTCAAATCAGGTAATTTTAGTCGCTCGCTATGGAAATCTGGATTATTTTACGTTTTTCAATCGCCGCTGCCATTATCGCTTTAGTTTGCTGGTCTTTAGCCAGTGCCGTGCGCGATAGTTGGCAAGTTGCGCGACGGATGCACTCCATCCCTTGCTCCCACTGCCGCTACTTTACCAACGATTATCGCCTCAAATGTAGTGTACAACCCAGGAGCGCCAACACCGAACAAGCGATCAACTGTGGCGATTATTTTCCCGATGCCTAGTTTGCCATAATACCGAAAAGCTTTTCGAGATGGTGCGAAATTTGCTAGTCTAGGCTAAATAGGTCTGAAATAGTATAGAAACGTGGATACAATTATTGGTCGGGGCAAAACAGCCCGTAGAGCTTACGGTATCGATGAAATCGCACTTGTACCCGGAGTGCGAACCCTCGATCCTAGTTTAGCCGATACCCGTTGGTCTCTCGGCAATATCGAGCGGGAAATCCCGATTATCGCCAGCGCTATGGATGGGGTGGTGGATACTAAAATGGCCGTCCTTCTCTCCGAGTTGGGGGCGCTAGGGGTACTAAACCTCGAAGGTATTCAAACCCGTTACGAGGATCCTAACCCGATTCTTGATCGCATTACCGCAGTCGGCAAAGCAGAATTCGTCGGTTTAATGCAGGAACTCTACGCAGAACCGATTAAACCGCAACTAATCGAGCTTCGTATCCAAGAAATTCAAGAAAAAGGCGGTATTGCGGCAGTTAGCCTCACCCCTGCCGGTGCCGTCAAATACGGTGCTATCGTTGCCCAAGCAGCGGCCGATATTCTCTTTGTCCAAGCAACGGTTGTTTCCACTGCCCATTTATCCCCGGAAGCTATCACCCCCCTCGATTTAGTACAACTGTGTCAAGAAATGCCCATTCCCGTGGTTTTGGGTAACTGCGTCACCTACGAAGTCGCCCTTAACCTGATGAAAACTGGGGCAGCCGGGGTTTTGGTCGGTATCGGTCCAGGGGCTGCCTGTACTTCTCGCGGCGTTTTAGGAGTGGGAGTTCCCCAGGCCACTGCTGTGGCCGATTGTGCCGCTGCTAGGGACGATTTTTTCCGAGAAACCGGTAAATACGTCCCCGTTATTGCCGATGGCGGCATTATTACCGGCGGTGATATCTGCAAATGTATCGCCTGTGGCGCCGATGCGGTGATGATTGGTTCTCCCATTGCCCGGTCCGTGGAGGCCCCCGGCCGCGGTTTTCACTGGGGTATGGCCACACCTAGTCCGGTTCTACCCCGGGGAACCCGAATTAGTGTGGGCAGTACCGGAACTATTGCCGAAATCCTCGTCGGACCGGCAAAATTAGATGATGGTACTCATAACCTCCTAGGGGCGCTGAAAACCAGTATGGGAACTTTAGGTGCTAAGAACTTAAAGGAAATGCAACAGGTGGAAGTGGTGATTGCCCCCTCGCTGCTGACGGAGGGTAAAGTCTATCAAAAGGCCCAGCATTTAGGTATGGGTAAATAAAAGTTATCAGTGAACAGTGATCGGTTATCATCAGTGTTAAGTTTTTTATTTTTGCTGGAGATGGGTTTTTTGCTTGGTATAACCATTCCGTTCAGGTTCGGTTCTACCGACTCCCACTATCTCAAAAAACTGTTAAATTGGAAGAACCAAAAGGATAGTTTATAAAAAAATTGAGTTCAGGAGATCAAAGGTGTATAGAGAAAACGATCGCCCTCACAATTTATTCGGTACCGATAGTGAATTTTCTGAGAGTTTGTGGCAGTATGTCCAGACCTTAAGTCCCGAAACAATCGCCCAACTCTCGAAACCAGAATCCCAAGAGGTTTTCCAAGTGATGGAACGCAACATTATCGGACTTTTGGGCAACCTTCCTTCCGAACATTTCGGTGTCACTATCAGTACCAGTCGCGAACATCTGGGCCGGTTATTGGCCTCGGCAATGATGAGTGGTTACTTTCTCCGCAATGCTGAACAGAGAATGAATTTTGAAAGATCCCTCGCTACTCTCCAGAGCGGTTCTAGCGATTTTTGAAGTTGAGCGGTAGTTAGGTTAGTTGGAAAGGGAAAAAGAAGCAATCGGTAATCAGCTATCAGTTGTCCATTTTTAGTTGTCTTTTATTGCATTAGTTAGCCATATAACTTTTATCTGACTAATAACTGATAACTGATAACTGATTAAAGACAATTTTGCTGCCAGATTAGCTCTTTTTCGATTCCCTGTTTTTCTCCGGGGGGTACAGTTCTTTCCCGCATAATATAAAGTTGCAGGGATTTAATCTGTTGATCACTACTGTGCTGCTGATTCCAGTTTTGACAGAGATACTGACCAAACTCTCCATAAACTGACCGACCGATAGCTCGATTAAGATTAATAAAATATTGTCGCCACTGCATGGTTTTATACAAACGATTGCGATCGCTTTCCGTGGGTTTATCCCAAATTACCGGCTGTCCTTCTCTAAATATATCTACCGTGGAACCATCGGCTAATTGACTGACTGCCACAAACCAAGCATCATCCCGGGGCGGACCAGGAGCAAAAATAGTCCAATATTGGTCTAAACGGGTAACTCTTGCCAAAATATCAATTGTATTAAAAGTACGACGGGTGAGCAAGCGATCGAGGGATTGAACTAAAGGTGTATTTAAATCGCCCCTATCGACCGATTGCCGGACAAAACTGCGTAAATTCCAGATACTGGCCAAAAATAAGAAGAAAACTACCAAAACATTTAAAGGTAAAGAGGATTTAATCGTCAGGGGACGAAACTTGAGAGGTTTGGTGAAATTGCCCATAAAACGACGATGGGAGGCAATCCACTCATAAATTCTCGTTCCCAAGGCCATGAGGGGCGGTAAACGCAAAATTGGCGCTAAAAACCAGAAAATTGGCGAAAGACTGACAATATAAACCACTGCTGACCATTTAAACCGACGTTTTCCCTGCCAATCTTCCACCACCCAAGAATTTTGGGCTACCATATCCTCGTATATTGAGGGGTTATCCTGAGCGACTAACAGGGGAGTGCCTGGTAAAATAAGAAAAGTGCGGAGAAGATGAACAACTTTTTTGCAAAATCCACAATCTCGATCATAATTAATCCTTAAACCTTCTCTTTCTGGGTTTCTCATCCGTTTTTGTCCCCAATCCCAGACAAGACTAGGGATGATGGGCAACCAATGGGTAACACTCAAAAACGGGAAAATTCCCAGATGAAAACTGAGACCAAAACCGATATGTAAGAGAATAAACGAAAGAATAGCGACTATTTTAAAGAAACTATTGCGAAAGGGAATAAAAATTAGCAGTGGACCTACCCATTCAAAGATTAACGCTGAAAAGGTCAGGATTTTTAGTAATTCTGGCGGTAAAGATAGTAAGAAACCGGCAAAAGCAGTACCGTATTGATCGTAACTGAGAGAGTAATAAACAGCCGTACCATCGGGCCACCAAGTTTCACTTTTGGTTTTAAAGGCCGCTGACCACATATAGATGTAACACACCTGTATCATAAAAGCCACCGTGGCAGCCGAAACCACACGCTTGGGTAAGGGGTTGGGATTGGTGTTTAAGGCACTTTCCACGGAATAACAAGCACCGAGGGGTAAAAACATCGCCCAGAATAATACTGCCCGGATTACGTCATCGGCGGCAAATAGTAACAGGGGGTTGCGATGATGTAAAGAGACGATTAGCGCCCAAGTGGCGATCGTGGCTAAACGGGTATGATAGCCAATTAAAAGCAATAATGCGATCGCTATAGCGACAATAAACAGGATACTCTGCACCAGTACCGAGTCACTGAGAGCAAAAATCGACCAGTAAAAAGGACTAGCAGAGACTTTTGATAAGCTTTCTAGGGGTAAAACCCCTAATTCACTGTAATGGGCAGTTACTTGGCTAAAACGAACCGATAAATCGACTAAAACCACCAACGCCAAGGCAATGCGAAATAAAGCCAGCGATCGCAGGTCAAACCCGAAAATCTCTGCCAGTCTTTGTCTAAATGATTTTGTCATTATCGCCATAGGATGATGATTCCCTCCATTTCTTAAATAAACCTACTTTATAGCAAGTAAAAAGGCCAAAGGCAAAAGAAAGCTGTCGGCCTTATCAGTTATCAGTTATCAGTTATCAGTTATCAGTGAGTAGTATGTATTAAGTGAGCATCATTAGACATCTCCAAAAATTATAACCCAGTCACAGCTTGCTTTTGGTCTATGTACTAACTAAGCAGTTCAATGGCTGTAATGTATATCTATCGTTGCTAATTCAATTTTACTGAAAAAATATGAGGCAATTAAAATAATTTTTATTCAGGTAGATTCCTTAACTAGAAAGACTTTTGGTCTTGGGATAATATTAGGTCGAGGTCTATTGGCAGTAACAGTGCTGTTTTTTCACTGATCACTGATTACTGTTTAGTGATCACTGATTATCGGGACGGGGAAGAATTGATCGGGGGTAAAGAAGGAGAAATTTCGCCACCTCGATCGAATATTTCCAGATTCCATTGACCGAAACGATTACTTTCAAAAGCAATAAAACGACCGTTACCACTAATCGTCGGACGACGCACTTCTCCTAAAATATTGTCGGTGATATTTTTTGCTTGCAGAGTTTGTCGATCATAAATATATATATCGGGTTTACCGGACTGTTCCGACACATAAACAATATAGCGACCATCGGCACTAATATCCGGTTGATCTTGATAGGTTTTTGCTTGATTTAACCCGGGTAGGGGAACTAAACGATTAGCCACTCGATCGAATAAATAAATCGTTCGTTGACCCCTGCGATCGGAGGCAAAGACCAGATAACGACCATCGTAGTTAAAACGGGGATTATCTTCAGAGGAAGGAGTATTTAAAGTATTTCCTAAAAGCTGTTGGGGAGGGGTGACAAAACCCGCATCACTACATCCCCCCAGACTGATGATATTAACCGCAAGCAAAAGTCCCAGAAGTTTAGGAAACCTGCTCATCGGTCGGCACCGGGGAAGGAAGGATACAACAATTAATATCATCCAGACAAACTTTACCCCAATGCAATGCCCAACGCACCAATTCCACCCGATTATCGGTTTTTGTTTTTGTCAAGATATTACTAATATGATTATCGACGGTACGCTTACTAATCTCTAGCTTTTCCGAGATTTCTTGATTAGTTAAACCATTAGCCACCAAATCGAGTATTTCTAGCTCTCGATCGGATAATGAAGCGGCTGTTTGAAACTTCCCAGCAGACATGAGTATAATTCCTCTAGTATATCTACTTATCATTCTAGAAGAAATTTTTCTCCTAGGAATCGATAATCAGTAATCAGTGATCAGTAATCAGTGAAAATACAGCACTGTTACTGCCATTTGATGATGCACACTTAATACATACTGCTCACTGAATACTCAAAACCTGACAGGAGGACAAACTGGCTGAACTCCTTACAGCACAGGCTTTTTGGGGTGTTCGAGCAAAAAAGTTCGATGCAGCTGATCCCCCGTTGTTGATAAAGATTTCTAGTAAGTTCGCCCAAATCCCTGATTCTCTCCTTAGCTTTTTGGCTGAAAGCGATGTATCTGTTTGTAACTGAGGAGTCTCAAAACCTTTACGGACAATGCTTTGAGAGGGTTTGTTCCCCTGTCAGACTCAAAACTGATCACCGATCACTGATTCAAGGCTGACGGCTGGTACTATATAATAAAAAACGCTCCTTAGTTAGATATTGAGAAAAACATGGAAGTTATCCCCGCTATTGATATTCTCGATGGCAAATGTGTGCGACTTTATCAGGGAGATTACCAACAATCGCAGGTTTTTAACGATAATCCCGCAATAGTGGCGCGAGAATGGGTCAATCAGGGGGCAACCAGATTACATTTAGTCGATTTGGATGGAGCCAAAGAGGGTAAATCGGTTAATTTGTCAACTATTGAAACAATTCTTAATGATATTGCCATTCCCGTACAGGTGGGGGGTGGACTGCGGGATCTAGAAACGGTGAGTAATCTCCTAAAAATCGGGGTAGAAAAGGCGATTTTAGGGACAGTAGCCGTAGAAAAGCCAGAATTAGTCAGCGAACTTTGTCAAAGCTTTCCGGGGCAAATAATTGTCGGTATTGATGCTCGCGATGGCAAAGTAGCCACGCGGGGTTGGTTAGAAACTTCCGAGGTAGAGGCGATCGCTCTTGGGCAAGATATGGCAAAAAGAGGAGCCAGCACGATTATATACACTGATATTCATCGAGATGGCACGCTTTCTGGCCCTAATCTCGCCGCTTTGCGAGAATTAGCCGAATCTGTCGAAATTCCCGTAATCGCCTCCGGGGGTATTAGTTCCCTGACAGACTTACTGAGTTTATTGTCTTTGGAACCTTTAGGAGTAACGGGAGTAATCGTAGGCCGCGCTCTTTATACCGGTGCAGTTAACCTCTCGGAAGCGATTAACGCCATCGGTTCGGGCCGTTGGCAGGATGTACCCCCGAATTTTTTCGCTTAACGGACTTGTTTGAGAGTATCCACCTGTTTATTGAACATATCGGTAAATAGTCCCAAAACGGTGCGATTTTCATTGACTTTGATGTTAACGCTCACGGACATCCCCGATTGCAGGGGTAGAGTGGATTGATCTTTCAAAACTAAATCTTGACTGTTCAAGCGTACCCGGACAGGGAACCGATAAAAACGGTGATTTTCATCGGGAGGTAAAGCATCGGAACCGATCGAGATTACTTCTCCCTTAATATCGCCGTATTCACTATAAGAAAAGGAATCAATGCGAATATCAGCTTTTTGTCCCTCGCGCACAAAACCGATGTCTTGGTTAGTCACGTCCACCTCTGCCACTAAACAACCTTTAGCGGCATCTTTCACCTCAGTGGGACAGCCATCGGGAACAAGTTTTAATAATGCTTCCGCTTGACTTGGTTGGGGAACAAACCCGGGCCGGGCCTTGAGATCGAAGACCACACCATCAATCGGGGCGGTAATTTTTTGATATTTAATCGTCTGTTGTGCTTGACTAATTTCACTATCTAACTCAGCAATGCGCTTGTTATTATCAATGATAACGCGACTGATCTGACTATCGATTTCAGCGATCCGTTTGTAATTGTCCGCCATTTTATCGCGCACATCTTTTTCCGTGATTACCGTGGTATTAATCAGCTTTTCTCGCGCTTGGGAGATCAACAGGAAATAACGCTTTTCTTCCTGTTCCAGGCGGGAAATTTCGGCGATGCGGGTTTGTACTTCTTTCTCTTGTTTTTCTCGATCGATTTTGCCGTTAGCCTCTTGCTGCTGTAATTCATTCTGGCGATCAGTTACCGATTGTTTTTGCTTGTTGATCTGATAACGGGCGACCGCCCCTTCTTCTACCAAGGGTTCAATATCCTTAAGAATATTACGCTCGATATCCAAGCTTTCTTGGCCCTGCTTCATCGAATTGGCATTACGAGTCTTAATTTCTTCTAAGACGAAACGATCATTGATTAATTGCGAGCGGGCATCGGCCAACTGTACCGTGGTTTGGGCTAATTGTTTTTCTAATTGTTCCATTTCCAATCTAGCGGCCGCTTGTCGAGAATTGGACTCCCGTCGGGCAGCCGCTAGACGGGCTAACTCATCCCCTTGTAAAGCAGAGCTAGAAGCAGCTCCACTGACCTGTGCTTGATAAAGTTGATTTTCTGCCACTAAAACGGCACGATTACGGGCTAAATCGGCGATTTCACTCGGTAATTTTAATTGAGCGATCGAACTCTCCACTTGTGCCGGTGTCAAATCCTGCGCCATTAAGAGACGATAGAATTGATTTTCCTTCTCGGCAGTGGCGCGAATTTTTGCCAAGGATTCTAACTGCACTTTCGAGGCACTGGAATCCATTAAAACCAGTAAATCACCTTTGTTAACTCGATCGCCGTCTTTAACTTTAACTTCCTGTACTACCCCATTCACCGGTGCTTGTACTTCTTGCACTTTGCCCTGGGGTTTAAGTTGTCCTTGGGCACCCACCACCTGCTCGATTTTGGCGAATGCTGACCAAATTAAAGCGGCAGTGGTGACACTCATTAATGTCCAGATAATCGTCCGCGACCAAATGGGCGATTGTTTCAGGATCACCGATTGTTCCGGTGGGCTGAAAGTGGGTAAGGAAGGGGTAATACTTTTATTTTTCGTGGTAGTGGCCACGTTTTTGCCCGCTTGGGTCAGTTCATCGCTTTTACCGTTGCCGTTGCCGTTGCCGTTTTGACCGTTGTTAGAATTATCGTTCATGGGGATTCTCCTATATTTAGGGTTTGCTGAAAAAGTTTTTCGTGGGTGTAGGGTGTGGGGTGTAGGGTGTAGGGTGTGGGGTGGTCACTGCGTGCGCGTTGCGGGGGGTTTTGGGGTATTAGTTGAAACTTCCCCATTTCCCCATTTCCCCATTTCCCCATTTCCCTATCCCCTAATCCCTGTCTCCCGACTGACTAGATTTGCGAATCCTGTTGTTTATAGAGGGTATAGTAAAGGCCTTTTTTCGCCATTAATTCCTCGTGGGTGCCTTCCTCCGCTACTGTCCCTTTATCCATCATGACAATAATATCGGCGGATTTGATCGAAGCTAGACGATGGGTGATAAAAAAGACCGTATGATCCTTGAAAGCTTCTTTGAGATTCAGACACACTTGCCGTTCGGTATTATAGTCGAGGGCGCTGGTGGCCTCATCAAGAATGAGAATTTGCGGTCTTTGCAGGACGGAACGAGCGATCGCAACCCGTTGTCGTTGTCCCCCCGATAGGGATGCTCCCCGTTCACCGACACGGGTATTATAGCCATTGGGCAGGGTCATAATAAATTCGTGGGCCGCCGCTGTTTTCGCTGCCGAGACAATTTCCTCCACAGTAGCATCGGGGTTAGTCAGGGCGATATTTTCCTGTACCGTACCGTCAAATAATAGGGTTTCTTGGGGAACCATGCCGATTTGACGACGCAGGGAATAGAGTTCCACTTTGTTAATATCGTAGCCATCAATGAGAATCCGTCCCGATTCTGGTTCATAGAGACGGGCTAACAATTTAGTGACGGTACTTTTTCCGGCGCCACTTTCTCCCACCAAAGCGACAAAGGTGCCGGCGGGGAATTCTAAATTGACGTTGTATAGTTGCAGGGCGCCGTGGGGATTGAAGCGGAAAGCGAGGTTTTCGTAGGTGACATGGCCTTTAATTAAGGGCATGGGTATATTTTGGCGATCAAGTTCCGCTTCTTGGGGAGTATCGACGATATCGGCTAATCTTTCCAGGGATAAGCCGGTTTCTTGGAAGTTTTGCCAGAGTTGGGTCAAACGCAGAATCGGCGAGGTAACGTAGGAAGCGATAATCCGGAAGGCGATTAATTGACCAAGGGTGAGTTTTTGGTCCAAAACTAAGGCCGCTCCCACCCACAGCACTAATAAACCCGATAATTGGTTAAAGAAGTGACTAAAGGAACCAGCCAAAGTTGAGGTCATTACCGTTTGAAAACCTTCGGCCACATAGCGCGCATAACGTTCTTGCCACTGCCAACGGGAACGCAATTCGATATTCTGTGCTTTCACCGTTTGAATTCCCGTCATTACCTCCACTAGATAGGATTGGGTTTCGGCATTTCGTTCGGCTTTTGCTCGCAGTTGTCGCCGCACGATCGGTGCGAAAATAGCTGTGGAGAGAACTAAAATCGGCACGACTCCCAGGGCCCAAACGGTTAGAATCGGGCTATAGATCAACATAACCACGATGTAGATAACCGAGAAAATGGCATCTAATACCACCGTTAGGGCTGTACCTGTTAAAAATTGCCGAATATTCTCTAATTCGTTGATTCTTGTCGAAATTTCCCCCACCGGCCGCCGTTCAAAGTATTTCAGGGGTAAGCGCAGCAGGTGATCGATAATTTCTGAACCAAGGGTCATGTCGATGCGGTTAGTGGTATCGACAAACAGGGATGTTCTCAAAAAGGTTAAAATTCCCTCAAAAACGGCAATTACCAACAGGAAAACCCCGAGGGTATTCAGGGTTTCTGGGCTATTCTGCACGATCACTTTATCGATGATCACCTGAATCATCAAGGGATTGGCCAGGGCAAATAACTGCACGAAGAAAGAAGCGATAAAAACTTCTATTAAGACTCGTTTATGTTTCTTGACAGAAGGCCAAAACCATGATAGGCCAAAACGCTGTTGCTGGGTGTGTTTGGTGGGTTTGAGCAGAATTACTTCCCCTTTTTCGCCCCAAGATTCCAGAAATTCGCTGGTTTTGCGTTTAATTATCCCCCGTTCGGGAACGGCGATCGTGGTTTCCCGTTGATTAATTTCGTAGAGGATAACGATGCTGTCTTGCCAGCGAATTAGGGCAGGAGGATTGATATTGGGCAAGGAAGTAGCATTTAGGGGTACTAATTGGCTATGGAGTCCCACTACCTCAGCCACAGCCCCACACAGGGGCAGGGAAAGGCTGCCAGTTCTTTGCAGTTGATCCCCTAGTATGCGTTGGATCACGTCCTTGCGAAAGGGGATATTAAAATATTTGCAGATCATCTGAAAACAGGCACTCACCGCCTCTAGTTCCGTTTTTCCCCTGAAAAAGGGATAGGATTTCCGGTTTTTCTCGACAGTTTTTTCAAGGTCGATATCGCTGGTGATGTCGCTTATTTTTCCCTGGGGGATATCTAATACCTGGGTGGGTTTATTTCCTTTGATGACTTGGGTTTCTAGGATATCATCCGTTTCTGTTTCTGCGGCCGCTTCGGTGGCAACTGTCAGGAATTCGTCTAACTGATTGGAGGAAAGACCTAATAAACGGGTGTTAGTCGGATTATTCTGGGTGATAACTGTGCCGATAGGATAATTATCGGTATTTTCGCTGACTAACCAGAGATAATCATCGTTAATCTGGTTGTAGGACACACAAGCTTTGTTTACAAGAGCTTGAGCAATTTCTTTCAGGTCCCCCCCACCCCAGGCCTGTTGATTAAGATAGGAGCCTAGGAGAGCATAAACTTCAGCGATCGAGGTTTCTTTAAAGAAATGTTCCTTAAATTCGGGGTAATTATTGATTAAATACCAAAAATCCTCTTCTTTTAAGGTTAAACAGATCGTGACTTCCGAAGAAGCGATAACCGTTTCACAGGGGGTACCGCGCAGAAGACTCATCCACCCGAATAAATCCCCCGGCTGTAATTTAGCCAAAGTAACTGGTAGGGGATTGTTAACCCTAGCATCGTAACCCAAAAGTCTGGCCTCTCCCTCGTAGAGAAGGACGAGGTGAGAGGGTAAGCGGTCGCACTTGAGTATCGCATTGCCCATCTCATAGCGAAAGGGTTGTAATTTCTGGCCGAGGGAACGTCTAACCTCGACGGGCAGGCGATCAAAGGGCTGTACAGTCTCCAGAAAGGCGGTAAAATCTAAGGTGGTATAACTCATTAGCTAGGCGAAAATTAACTAAGTTGGCAAATAATTAGGCGAAAAGGCTAGGTTTACCCAGTGTTGCAAGGAAATGCTATATAATCGATACCTGCTCGCTATTGACTGGGTTTGACGCGGAGATAAATTTCACTGTTTGCATTTGAGCCGTTAACCATTGTTGGAATAAATCATTGCGTAAGCGTTGACGGGTGGGAGGATCCAGTTCACAGGATAAGTATTTTTCTAACCGGACAATTATGACCCATTCTCCCACTTGCGCCGGCGGCCACAGTTGCCCCGGTTTACTTGCTTTGAGAATTTGCCCGATCTGGGGATGGGGGGCGCTCAGTTCCACAGGTCCAATTAGTCCTCCGGTTTCTGCTTCTGCCCCTTGGGAGTATTTTTTTGCTAGTTCAGCGAAGCTATTCTCTCGATCCTGTATCCGGAAAAATAGTTCTTGGGCAATGCCGATATTTTTTGTCCGAATCAGCGAATAAACCACCTTATCCAACTGATTTTTGACTTGCAAGAAGTAGGATTCTACTTTGTTATCCCAAGTCTCCTGTTTAAATTTTTCCAATTTAATGTCCCGAAGAATTAGATATTCTAGTTGTTCGGAATCCATTCCGTTTTGTTGTAACCAAGATTTCATTTGTTCATCGTTGGCAATTTGATTATTTTGATAGAAACGGGAATAGGCGGCGTTTCTTTCTTCGGGATTGCATCTGATATTGGCGATCGCTTGCTCGATAATTACTTCCCGGAATAACTGGGGCAACATACCATATTTTGCCAAAAGAGGCAATACCTCTGACTCGCTAACTTTTTGGTCGCCGATTTCAATAATTGAACTCATAATAAATACATTTTCCTCACAGAAAGGCTTAAAACTATAAACTCTAGAAGCTTCTAAATTTTATTGAGGTGATTATACGTCAAAAGAGCGATTTCAAGGTATTCCCCCCCATTCTAATTTGAGTTTTCCCCCGTGAAAGCCGAAAATTACAGAAATTAAAGGAATAAGTCGGTCATCCCGGCGGGGGTGGTGAGGGGAATTGGCCCGGCCGATAGGCCTCCCCAAAATCTGGCTCGGAAACCCCTAATCACGCCTCTAATTGACTAGAATAGACTTCTTGCAGAAGTCGGGTAAAGGGGAAATTTTAACCTTTAACCTTATAATATGCACCCCTTTTCCCTACATTTGCGGAAAATTTTTTTATTTATGCAAGAGATCTAATGATAGGATATAGGTCTGACTGCCTTGGAGAGGTGGCAGAGTGGTCGATCGCGCTCGACTTGAAATCGAGTAACCAGCAATGGTTCGTGGGTTCAAATCCCACCCTCTCCGTACTCAACCAATCAAATTTGGACTCAGGTTGCCCGATTGTTCGTAGAGAGGAGAAAATAAAATATACTAGGCTAAAAGGACAATATTGAGGCAGTAGCCCCCCGGCATGGTTTTTTGGAAAAGATTGTTTAATAGCTCGGAAGTCACTGCATCTCCTGACTATTCCGGAGACTTGGTAGAGGTTGCCCAGAATGACCTCGGACAGACGCGAGTGTTTTTTAGTACCGATCGAGAGCTAGATCTCTATGAGTTAGAAGAACTTTGTGACTCGGTGGGTTGGGCCCGTCGTCCTTTACGCAAAGTTAAAAAGGCGATCGAATGTAGTTTTTTAGTGGTGTCGATGTGGGAAGTGCGAGGTAATCGCCGTCGTTTAGTGGGTTTTGCTCGTGCCACTTCCGATCACGCTTTTAATGCTACAGTCTGGGATGTGGTTGTTCATCCTCACTATCAAAGTAAAGGCTTTGGTAAAGCATTAATGAAATTTATGATCAGGAAGTTGCGGGGTGAGGATATCAGTAATATAACTCTTTTCGCCGATCCGCAGGTGGTGGATTTCTATCGTCGTCTCGGTTTTGTTCTCGATCCCGAAGGTATCAAAGGGATGTTTTGGTATCCCGATTAAGAATGCCGCCCTTAGGCTATACTAAAAAAGGAGTTTATTTCGGGATGTAGCGCAGCTTGGTAGCGCGCCTGCTTTGGGAGCAGGATGCCGCAGGTTCAAATCCTGTCATCCCGACTTGAGAGAAAATTCTTAAAATCTTAACTTTGTCTCCTTTCCGGTTGACAAAAAAGGCTTCCTTCTTTTATTCCCAAACTCAGGTGATACTAAATCCGTTGAGTATAGGCTACTTAGGGTTTGCGGCAAAAAGTTTTTCGTGGGGGTAGGGTGTGGGGTGTGGGGTGTGGGGTGTAGGGTTTTACCGATTTTCAGGGGGTCAATTATCTAATTTTCAGGGAAAAAGTGCCTAAATTTCCCCCCCGATCACCCCAAGGTCTGGCACTTTTTGATGGGAAAAAAGTCTAAAATTCTTATCCAACAAGGTTTTTAGATTTATTCGGATAACAAGGGTTTTTCTCTAGAAAAATTGCCCTTGCTTCCCCATATCTCCCACTCCTCCTTGTAATATCTCGACAGAGGATTATTCTTCTTCTTCGTAATCCTCCTCGAAATCGTCCTCCTCCCCTTCCTCATCAGCTGCTGACCAGCGATCGCTGATTGGTTGGCGACTAAAGCGACTGCTGCCGCGGGAGGAGAGGAAAGCCATTTCATCATCCTCTAAATCGACCACATCACCCTCAGCGTAGGCGCGAGCGGTTTGATCGTCAAGAATCATATCGCTATCGTCACTACTATCGCCGAAACCGGGACGGGGGGGGAAGCCGATACCGCCGGGGGCAGCGTAATAGCTACGATTGTTGTAGTTATATTCCTCTTCCGGGGGGGTGTAATCGCTGATCCCCGCCGTGTTTTCGTGGGAATTGAAGCCAGTACCCGCCGGAATCAGACGACCGATAATCACGTTTTCCTTGAGACCGCGTAACCAGTCGGACTTGCCTTCGATCGCCGCTTCGGTGAGGACGCGGGTGGTTTCTTGGAAAGAGGCAGCACTGATAAAGCTATCGGTATTCAAGGAGGCTTTGGTGATTCCCAGTAGTACAGGCGTATATTTAGCCGCCGCCCCACCAGTGATTGACATGGCTTCGTTTACCGTCTCCACCTGTCGCAGTTCCAACAATTCCCCGGGTAACATACTGGTATCGCCGCCGTCATCGATTCGCACCTTAGAGGTCATCTGACGCACGATCACTTCAATATGTTTATCGGCAATATCGATCCCCTGGGACTGATAGACCGACTGTACCTGATCGACGAGGAACATCTGGGTTTTTTCCAAGGCTTTCAGGGCTGCTTCGTAACTGCCCAAGCTATCCACATAATAATTAAAGAACACCTCTAAAATCTCGTGCGGATTAGCCTGACCATCGGTTAACGCCTGACCCACATCGATGCGCTGATTATCGCTCACCAGAGGGTTTTGACTGCCTAAAAGCGGATATTCACTGATTGTGCCGTCATCCTCGACCACCTTAATATCGACGATCTCAGAATCTTGGTACTCCACTTGGCAAAATCCCGGTTTGCGTGCCAGGACACAAGCCTCTTTCGGCTTACGCGCTTCGAGCAGTTCTTCGATTCTGGGTAAACCTTGAATGATATCCCCAGTTTTCGAGCGCTCAAACACCAACAGCACCAAATTATCGCCCCGTTGGACTAGATCTCCCTCATCGATGTGCAGAATTGCCCCAGCCGATACTCGGTAGGGTCGGGCGCTACGCAGACGTATCTCGTAGCCGGTGGCGGTTTTGTCAACGGCCAGCACTTGACCGGAATTGGGGGCTAAAACTCCGGCACCGATATCGGTTTCGGCGATCACCAGATCCCCAGCTTTGACGGTGGGAGCAACGGCGAACGGGAGAGTAAACTCGTCACGGTCACTCACAATTAAAAGACGGCGCACCGCTTCGCTACCCTTGCGAATCCCGCGAATTTCTCCAACTTCCTTACACTGGATCTCGGTTCTGGCCACCACTGCTCCTGGTGGAATTTCATCGCCATCTTGGACGAGAACGCGAGTCTGAATATTACCCCCTAAAGGATCACCATCACTATCCCGACGCATCACCAGAGATTCCAGAATAACTAACTGTAAACGCTGACAATCGCTGTCCTCAATCGGTTCTAACTCGATATCGGCCGTCAGATGGGAGACCGATTCTGGTTCTTCGCTAGAAATTTCTAGGACTAATTGAGTGCTGATCAGTTGACAACCCTCGACGGATTTAACTCTTTCCCCGTCTTTAAAGAAGATGCGCTGCACCGATCGCAGTTCGATATGTCGTCCTCCTTCTTGGTTAGCGGAACCTTGGGTGGGAGAAGTGGATTGGTCTTGCACGGTGAACTCCTGTACCGGTCGCAGTAGTAACCCCAAACCCTCGTTAGTTTCCACCCATTCCGCTTGCCGTAACTCCTCGATCGTGACTTCAGGGGTTAACTGTGTCCCGGGGTAAATTAACTGTTCTTGGGCAATTCCGGAGGATTCCGGTTCGAGATCCATAAATAACAGCCCCGGTTTGACAATGATCTCCCGGAGGATGTCATTTTTCTGGATGACTTCCACCACACCGCTAGAGTTACAGAAGATGTCTTTAACCACTTCTTCCCCTGCTTCCACATACTGCCCATCTTCCACCTGTAAGAGGGAGATATCTTTATTAACTTCGTGGGTTTCTTCGGGGATCCAGAGGATCGTGCCGCCTTTGGTGATTTCATAACCCTGTTTGCGGCTGCCTTTGGCGACTTCGATATCGACGTATTTAATCATCCCGCCGGTGTGGGTTTGATAGCGATCATCGATTAACTCGGCGACAATGGCATGATTCTGTACTTTTGTCCCCGGAGTGGTTTTCAGCAGGAAGCGTTGACCATCGACCGTATGAATAATAAATTGTTCCCGACCGGCACTACTTTCCACTTTTACTTCGGCCTGATCCAAGGACACGGAAGCGGTGACGATATCGATTTCCCGGCTATTGGGGGCTAAACGCACCAAACCGCCGTTAGTGGATACCAACTTAGTTTCCGCCAGAACATCCCCCACTTGTACTTTATCGCCGTTACTGACCACGGGTTCAGCCCCGGTTGGCAAGTTATACACTTCTCCGGAGAGAATCCATAGTAATCCCCCCCGTTGGGCGATGCGGGTGGTGTTGCCTTGGCGATCGGTTTTTTCCTCTGGGACTAATTGGGAGAATAGCACCTCGCCGGCTAAGTCACTGGTTACGTCTTTTGTGGCTTTTTCCGTGGATTTTTGGACTTTATCGGAGGTAATTTCCGCTAGTAACTGTTCCTCGCTTACTGTTGCCCCATCGGTGACGAATAGCAGTGAACCAGGAGTCAAAGAGTAGGTGACAGTTTCTTTAGTTTTATCCTTGGGTGTTAATTTAATTTCCCCCGGTGCCTCCACCTGATCCCGTTCATCTCCGTGGCGAGTTCGCACGTTACGGATACTTAACCCCGGCAGAAAACGCACGGTTCCCTCGAAGGGACTTCGCACTTGCCGGGCTACTTCTCCGGTAAATACGCCCCCGGTGTGGAAGGTACGCATGGTTAACTGAGTCCCCGGTTCCCCGATCGATTGGGCGGCAATAATTCCCACTGCTTCCCCCATATCTACCGGATGACCGTGGGCCAGACTCCAACCGTAACAGGTTTGGCAAACCGAGCGGGCTGCTTCACAGGTTAAGGGGCTGCGGACTTTGATTTTATCCACCAGTTTGCCCAGTTTTTCCGCCGTTTCATCATCGATAATCTGGTTGCGGGTGGCGATCACTTCTCCATTGACCACCACATCTTCAGCCAGGGAACGACCTAATAGGCGATCGCTTAAGGGAATTAACACGCGATCGCCATCGGTCATGGCGGTTAATTCGATGTAACGATTGGTGCCACAATCGGCCTCGCGGACGATGACATCTTGGGACACATCGACGAGACGACGGGTCAGATAACCGGAATCTGCCGTCCGTAGGGCTGTATCAACTAAACCTTTGCGGGCCCCGTAGGAGGAAATAACGTATTCGGTAACGGTCAATCCTTCCCGGAAGTTAGTCTTAATCGGGAGGTCGATAATTTCCCCCTGGGGATTAGCCATTAATCCCCGCATTCCCACTAACTGACGCACTTGGCTCATATTACCCCGCGCTCCAGAGAAAGCCATCATATAGACGGAGTTGAGGGGATCGGTAACTTGGAAGTTGCGAATTACTTCATCCTTAAGTGATTCAGATGTACTATTCCAAGTGTCAATTACTTTTTGGAAGCGTTCCACTTCGGTGATTTCCCCGCGCACATAACGCTGTTCGGTTTGCCGGATTTCCTGTTCGGCACTTTCGATCATTTGTCGTTTAGCCGGCGGTACGGTTAAATCATCCACACTAATGGAAACCCCTGCTTTGGTAGCGAAACGAAAACCGAGGTTTTTCAATTCATCGGCCATTTGTGAACAGCGCGCCGAACCGTAGTTTTGATAGGCCCAAGCGATCAGTTTTTTTAGTTTTCCTTTGTCAACAGTTTGGTTATAAAACATCTCGATCCGGGTAACAAGTAAACAGCTATTAGCTATCAGCATTCAGCATTCAGCTATCAGTTAGAAAAGGGAACAGGAAACAGGGAATAGGGAACGGGGAATAGGCAAATTTTTACTTTACTGTCCTTTTTTTTGGCTTTTTCCTTGAAAATTCTCTCCTGTCTCCTGACTGGAAAGAGGGTGTAGGGTGTGGGGTGTGGGGTGTGGGGAAAGAAACCTCTTTCATCTGTGGGGGTGAAAATTTTTTCATCGGGACTGACTCCTGACTCCTGACTTCTCACTGATAACTGATAACTGATAACTGAAATTACACTTCCGATTCTTCTTCTTCAAGGTCTTCCGTGGTTAAGGATTCGTAGGTGGGGCGAGAGGGGGCGCGACGGCCGACATCGACCATCAGATCCACCTCCACATCGCGGGAAGTACCATCGGGGGCATTTTCCACCTTGTGAACGGCGATATCGAGGCCGAGGGATTGCAATTCTCGCATCAAAACCTTAAAGGATTCTGGCGTACCCGGGCGGGGGATCGGCTTGCCTTTTACGATCGCATTTAAAGCCTCATTCCGTCCTTGCATATCGTCGGATTTCACCGTTAGCAATTCCTGCAAGGTATAGGCCGCCCCGTAGGCCTCCAGGGCCCAGACTTCCATTTCTCCGAAACGCTGCCCCCCCTGTTGAGCTTTACCGCCCAAGGGTTGCTGAGTAACCAAGGAGTAGGGACCGGTAGAACGGGCGTGAATCTTATCATCAACTAGGTGAACCAGTTTTAACATATAGGCCATACCGACGGTAACGGGACGGTCAAAGGGTTCGCCGGTGCGACCATCGTAGACGGTGACTTTACCCGCGTGTTCTTCTTTGAACACCCAATCGCGATTAGGTTTTTTCGAGGCATTTTCGAGCAATCCGTGGACGGTTAAACGGCTGGCTTCTTCCCCATACATTTCGTCAAAGGGAGTAATCTTAAAGCGCACGCCCAGATTTTCGCCGGCCCAACCCAGTAAACATTCAAACACCTGACCGACGTTCATGCGACTGGGAACCCCTAGGGGATTGAGAACGATATCGACGGGGCGACCATCGGGTAGGTAGGGCATATCTTCTAGGGGCAGAATCCGAGAAATAATCCCTTTATTGCCGTGACGACCCGCCATTTTATCGCCCACTTGGATTTTGCGTTTTTGGGCAACGTAGACCCGCACCACCATATTAGCCCCGGGGGGTAATTCATCCCCCTGTTCGCGGGTAAATACCCGCACATCTACTACCCGACCTTTTTCGCCGTTGGGGACGCGTAGGGAGTTATCGCGTACATCCCGTGCCTTTTCGCCGAAAATTGCCCGCAGTAGTTTTTCTTCAGGAGGTTGGTCTGATTCGCCTTTCGGGGTGACTTTCCCGACGAGGATATCGCTGGCTTCTACCCAGGCACCGACGCGAATAATGCCGCGTTCATCGAGGTTTCGCAGGGCATCTTCACCGACGTTGGGAATTTCCCTGGTGATTTCCTCCGGTCCAAGTTTAGTTTGACGGGCTTCGATTTCGTATTTTTCGATGTGGATACTGGTATAGACATCTTGTGCCACCAGTCTTTCACTGATTAAAATTGCGTCTTCGTAGTTATAGCCTTCCCAGGGCATATAGGCGACGAGGATATTCTGTCCGAGGGCGATTTCTCCTCCTTCGGTGGCGGAACCATCGGCGAGGATCTGCCCGGGGACAACCTGTTCCCCTTGATAGACTAAAGGACGCTGATTTAGGCAGGTATCTTGGTTAGAGCGTTGATATTTCTGAATTTCGTACTCGATCTCGCTCTTACCAAAAATCTCTTTGTCTTCATCCGCCACTTTGATGCGAATCCGGTTAGCATCGACGTAGGAAACGACCCCATTGGTACGCGAAACGATGACCATGCCGGAGTCGCGAGCGGCCTGTGCTTCCAATCCGGTCCCCACAAGGGGACGTTCGGGACGCAGCAGGGGAACCGCTTGTCGTTGCATATTAGAACCCATGAGGGCGCGGTTAGCGTCGTCGTGTTCAAGGAAGGGAATCAGGGAAGTGGCCACCGAGACAATTTGGACGGGGGAAACGCAAACGTAGTCCACTTGTTCGGGGGAAGTGGTGGAGAATTCCTGCCGATAGCGCACTGGGATAGTTTCGCCGAGGATATAACCATTTTCATCGGTGGCCACATCTCCCGGCGCTACCCGCAGATCGTCTTCTTCGTCGGCGGTTAGGTATTTAACGGGGAGATCATAGCGTACTCGGCCATTTTCCACCACATAACAGGGGGTTTCAATAAAACCGTAGTCGTTGACGCGAGCGTAGGTGGCCAGGGAACCGATTAAACCGGCGTTGGGGCCTTCTGGGGTTTCCACGGGACAGATGCGACCGTGGTGGGAGGGGTGAATGTCGCGCACGGCAAAACCGGCCCGTTCCCTGGTGAGACCGCCGGGTCCAAGGGCGGAAATGCGGCGTTTATGGGTCAATTCCGCTAGGGGGTTGGTTTGATCCATGAACTGGGAGAGTTGCGAGGAACCAAAGAATTCTTTAATCGCGGCTACTAGGGGTTTCGGGTTGACTAGGGAAGCGGGGGTGAGGTTTTGGGATTCGCTGACGGTCATCCGTTCCCGAATGATTCTTTCTAAGCGGTTTAAACCTACTCGCACTTGGTTTTGTAGCAGTTCACCCACGGAACGGACGCGACGGTTGCCGAGGTGGTCGATATCGTCGGTGTTGCCGATGTCAAATTCTAGGTTAATTAGGTAGTCGATCGCCGCTAAGATGTCGGTGGTGGTGAGAACGCGCTGGTTATCGGGGACGTTGAGGCGTAGTTTTTTGTTGAGTTTATAACGACCAACGCGCCCGAGATCGTAGCGTTTATTGTCAAAAAAGCGCGATTCGAGCAGTTGTTGCCCGCCGGTGACGGTGGGAGGTTCCCCGGGGCGTAGTTTGCGGTACAGGTCGAGGAGTGCCTCTTCTTCGCTGGGATTGCCTTCTTTGTCGAGGGTTTTTTGGTAAAATTCGGGATGGCGTAGGGAGTCAAAGATTTCGTTATCGCTCAATCCGATCGCTTTCAGAAGAACTTGGGCGGATAATTTGCGGGTTTTGTCGATTCTGACCCAGACTAAGCCGTTTTTGTCGGTTTCAAATTTTAACCAAGCTCCTCGGTTGGGAATCAGGGAAGCGGAGTAGGTGCGGCGACCGTTTTTGTCGATTTCGGCTTTGTAGTAAACACCGGGAGAACGGACGATCTGATTGACGATGACTCGTTCGGCACCGTTAATGATAAAGGTTCCCCGTTCGGTCATCAGGGGTAAATCGCCGATAAAGACTTCCTGTTCGATGTTTTCTCCCGTTTCTTTGTTGATTAAACGGGTGGGAACGTACATCTGAACGGAATAGGTGCTATCGCGTCGTTTGGCTTCATCGACGTTGTATTTCGGTTCTTTGAGTCTGTAGTCCTGGCCGAGGAAATGTAGTTCTAATTTACCTGTATAGTCGCTGATGGGGGAAAAGCTATTCAGTTCCTCGATTAGTCCTTCTTCCAAAAACCACCGAAAACTGGAGTGTTGGATTTCGATGAGGTCGGGTAAGAGATTAAAGGTAAGATTGTTCATAGGGTTACAAGGGCTGATGACACGATAGCGACGGTCGGATATCAGTGAGCGGTGAGGGGATGGGTGATGGGGTTTTGGGGTGTTGGGATTTTAGGGTTTTAGTTGAATTCCCCCATTTCCCCATTCCCTGCTCTGTGCTAATAAACTATGTTTTTTAACTGGGGAGTTGAAATAAGTTGCGGGCGTTGTGGGTGGTTTGTTCGGCTAGGGTTTCGACCGGATAGCCGCGCAGACGGGCGACGGTTTCGGCCACATGGAAGACGAAAGAGGGTTCACAGGGTTTACCGCGGTGGGGATTGGGGGAGAGAAAGGGGCAATCGGTTTCGATCAGTAGGCGATCGCTGGGGACAATTTGGGCGGCAGCTTGCACGGTTTTACTGTTTTTGAAGGTGACAATGCCGCTAAAGCTGATGTAAAAACCCAAGTCTAAAAACCATTGAGTTTCTTCGGGGTTGCCCGTCCAGCAGTGCATCACGCCGCGAATTTTGCCCACTTGTTGCCGAAAGGCGATGATTTCCTCCCGCATGACCGGGGCCGCATCTCGACAATGGATAATCACGGGTTTATCGAGACGATGGGCGATTTCTAATTGCGTCCAAAAGACCTGTTTTTGCTGCTCTTGATTATCCGCTTTATAGAAGTCTAAACCCATTTCCCCGATCGCCACGACGCGCCGATCAGATCGGGCTAGGGATTCGATCTGATCGGCACTATTATCTCGCCATTTTTGGGCATCTAGGGGATGTAAACCGACGGCGAAGGAAATTTCCTCAAATTGATCGGCAATGGCTTTAATCGCCGCAAACTCTTCTGGTTCGACACAGGAATGAACCAGATGAACGACTCCCACACTTCGCCAACGTTCGGAGATAGCGGGCAAGTCGGCTTGCAAAACGTCAAAGTTCAGATGAACGTGCGTATCTATTAATTGCATCGACCCCCGATCGCTTGTTGCGTCTGTCCTGATTACAGCTTACTTGTTTCTTAGGAAGCTTGGCTAACTTTTTGCAAGGCTTTGGCTAAACCAGCTTTTTTTCTAGCGCCGTTGTTCCGGTGCAAGACGTTGCGCTTGACGGCTTTATCGATTTTACTGTAAGCTTCCGATAGAGCTTGTTGGGCGCTTTCTAGCCCTTCTGGGCTGGGGTTGGCTCCGTAGGCCGAGACAGCGACAAGACATTTTTTGATCAGGGTTCTTACGGCTGACTTGTACGCTTTGTTGCGTAGACGATTTCTTTCGGAGATTTGGACTCGTTTGAGTGCAGACTTTGTATTAGCCACAGTCGTTTCTTGTTCTCAATACTGGTATGGTTAATCGGGACACAGACAAACCATCATAACAGATTTGTGCTATTTGTTGCAAGAGTTTTCCGGACAAGAGTGGGGCAACCCCAGAGACGGGGAAGGATTGAGGTTTAAGGGGACTGCCAAACCTCAATTCAGGTTTAGGGGATTTTGCCGTGACTGTGCCGATAACTATCGCCAAACTTGTCCCCAGTGACTAAAGTGTGCTATAAGCAGTCAGACCGTGCCATGGTCTTTATTCTTTCCGATTAGGTAAATTACTGATGACTGAAGCTAAACGCGCCCTCATTACCGGCATCACCGGTCAAGA